>JASHXG010000130.1 GCA_030043675.1 Vulcanimicrobiota bacterium | reverse complement strand
AAGGCCCCAGGTTACAGAAGAAGCACAAGCGGTTTCCGGCAACGCCGACCCACCATAGCTTACGTTCGATCATCTCGCGGATATTCGCCGAGAAGTCGGGCGAACGGCGCGGGTCGTAGGCCAGCTCTTGTGCGACCATTTGGGCCGAGCTCTCGGCGACGGCACTCCATTCGCCGATGCGCGCGTTGCGCACGGTGACGCGCTTCTCGTACGGGTGCAGATGCGCGCGGTCGATCGCCATGACCAGTTGCCGGTCGCGGATCAGGCGCGGCGGTGCGTGCCAACTGCGAGCTAACTTCCAAAACGCGAGCACCGCTTCACGCGGGCCGATGATCATGCGTTCGCCGCGATAACGCTTGGCGTACTCGACGAACGGCGCAATTGCCGGCTCGTCGGCGGCCAGCGCCAACTGCCGTCCAAAATAGGCAACGCCGCGGATTCCTTTTTGATCGAGCGCGAGGATGACTCTGTTGCGGGTTGCCGGCGTCGGATCGTGCAGAATGACGTGACTGATGAAGACGTTGAGGTATGGACTGGGTGCGAGGTATCCAAGCGCCGCATTTTGAGTTAGCGCCGAGAGCGGCTCGAGGCGCACGTTACTCGGAGCCGAAGGCGACGTCGATGAACGGTTTGCTCGTGGGTTCTTTGCTTCCGCCGTCCGGCTCGACGGTCACCGCTACCTCGACCGTGTTTCGAGCATCGGCCGGAAGCACGACGAGGGCCACCCCGTGCGCATCGGGTACGAACGTCGGCGCAGCCTGCATTTTGGAGGAGCCTTTTGCGAGCGTCCAGGCTTCGTAGATCTTGCCGCGGGGCGGCGGCGGCAAATCGTGCAGCGCGAGGTAGATGCGGCTCCCGTGCGTGATCACTTCGCCGTCGTTGGTTTGATGGTGCTTCGCGCGGCTGTCGAAGACGTCGGAGAGGACCGCTCGTTCGTCGACGAGACTCCGCGCCAGCGAGGTCGACCGCTCGGATAGATTCGCCGCCTCCGCTTGCGCCTGCTTGACCTGACCGATCAGCGCAATGTTCGCGATCGACGAGATCAACGCGATGACGAAACATGCCGCTGCGACGAGATACGCGGGCCATACCGTGCTCTGCTTCACGCACCTATCTTCCCCAGGGACCCTGTGAAGCGCCTAGTAGCCGCTCGTGGACCGTTACGGGCGACTAGGCGCCGCGGGCGAACGCGTCGTAACTCGCCACCATGGACCCGCTCCAGGGGCTGCGCGCGAAGATTCCCGACTTTCCCGGCTACGGCGACGAGCTCGCCCGGCGTCACTCCGACGAGCTGGTTCGCTCCTATCTGGGCGAGGCGCTCGACCAGCTGTCGACGCGCCTCGCGCCGCTCGAATCTGAGTGCCGGGAGCAGATCGATGCGCTGCTCTTGCGCGTCGGCTTTGCGGATCAGCAGGCCTTCTCGCGCCACGGTTGCGGTCCCGACGAAGGCGACCACGGCTCTGAATGTGACGCGGTCCTCGACGACGACGTCCAGACCGTCGAGCTCGCCGATCGCGCCGCCGCGATCGATGGGCCGGCGCTGCCGGCCTATCTCGCCGCGGTTGAGAAAGTGCTCGAGCGCCGCGACGCGACGCTGCGGGCCGCGGCGGCCTCTTGACGCTGGGTCACTAACCGATTGACGCTGTTGCTGGCGGTTGCGGCGGCGACGCTGCATCTCGTGCCGCAGCCGGCGCGCGTCCAAGATCTGCCGTGTCTCTCCCCGAACGCGCCGCCGCGTACCGTGTCGGCCGGCTTCGATCCGGGCGCGCGCGCCGAAATCGACGAGCGCTGGACGGCGCTGCGCATCGGCGCCTTACGCACGGTCCCTCCCGGTGAGGCAGCGATCGTGGTGCGCCGCGATCCATCGCTCGAACCGCAAGCCTACCGGCTTACCGTCAGCGGGGGCCGTGCGCTGATCGAAAGCTCCGGCGAGGCCGGTGCATTTTACGGGGCGATGACGCTCGCGCAGTTGCCGATCCATTCGCGCGATGGCTGGACGCTGCCGTGCCTTCGCATCGACGACCGTCCAGCGCTGCAGTGGCGAATTCTCTCAGACGACGTTTCGCGCGGTCCACTGCCGACGATGGAATACTTCGAAGAGCGCATTCGGACGATCGCCGCCTTCAAGATGAATGGCTACTCGCCGTACATGGAGCACGTCTTCGTCAGCCCGACCGATCCGCTGCCGGCGCCGCTTGACGGAATCACGCCGGCGCAACTGCACGCGTTGGCGCTCTACGCAGCGCGCTTCCACGTCGCATTGATTCCCGAGCAGCAAACGTTTGCACACATGCACAACACACTGCGCGTCGAACGCTACGCGGGCGCCGCCGAGCTGCCGCACGGCTTTCTGATGGCGCCGAACGTGCCGCTTTCGTCCGAGTATCTCTCCCGCATCATCGCGCAGGAGCTGGATGCAGTCGGACGGCCGCCCTTCTTTCACGTCGGCTCCGACGAAACCGCAACCCTGGGGTTGGGGCAAACGCAAACGTACGTCGCCCAGCGCGGGCGTTCGAGGGTGTACGCTGATCACATCGTCGCGATGAATCGATTGATCGCGCCTTCGGGCGCGCGGATGATGCTCTGGGACGACGGCATCGAGAAGGACCCGGGCATCCTGAAGCTGATCCCGCGCAGCGCCGTGATCGTAAACTGGCATTACGGCGCGCAGGCCAGCTACGAGCCGTACATTCGCACGATCGCCGCGGGCGGGTTTGCGCAGATGGCGGCGCCTGGAGCGAGTAATTGGAATGAAATCTTTCCCGCGGTTTCCACGGCGCTTGCGAACGAGCGGCGCTTCATCGACGAGGCGAAGCAGGCTCACCTGCTCGGCCTCTTTCAAACGGTTTGGCACGACGACGGAGAGACGCTTTACGAAGCGACCTGGTACCCCGTGCTCTATGCTGCGGCCGCGGCCTGGCAGGCGGATGACGTGGCGCCCGAACGATTTGCGACCGACTTTCCCGCTGCCTTCTTCGGCGTCGACGAGAGCAGCTACAGCACCGACGCCAACGAGCTGGGCGAGATTCTGGCGCGCCTCGAGCCGCCGCAGTCCTACGAGTCGACCGATGCGCTCTTTTGGGCCGATCCGTTCGACCAGCAGGCGCGTGCGGCCCCCGGCAGCGAGGAGCTGCGTACGGTCAGGCTGGCGGCCGAATCGGTCGAGGAGGATCGCTACTTCGCGCGTCCACCGCTGCATGCGAATGCGGCCTTCGTGATGTTCTTGGCTGCGCGCCGCTATGATGCGCTGGCGCGCAAGTTTCAGATCGCTGCCGAAGTTCGGGCCATGTACGCCGACGCGGTCGCGCACGCGCGCGACGACCGCACGACGACGCTTCGGGACCTTTTGTGGTGCCGGTACTGGATGTGGGAGCTGCGCGACGCTTATGAGGAGCTGGCGCCGCTCTACGCGCGCGCTTGGCGCTACGAGAGCCGCGAGGGACATTTGGCGAGCAATCTCGAGCGTTACCATCTCGCGGCGCAGCAGGCGATCGAGCGTGCCGACGCATTCGACCGCGCCACCCAGAGCTATCTGAGCGGGCAACCCCTGCCGTCGCTGACGACGATCCTAAACCCTTCGGGCTCGTGACCGCACTCCTGGTCCTGCTGGTCTTCGTCGTCTTTGCGGCGCTGATGTACCTGCGTTTGGTGCCGGCGATCGTTGCCGTGCCGCTGATGGCGGTGGCGATGTCGCTCGCCGCGGGCGTGCCGGCTTCGCAGCTCGGCGAGATCGTCACCGGCGGTGCGGCCCAGCTCGCGCCAGTCTACGTAGCCGTGATTTTCGGCGCGTTGCTCGGACGCGTCACCCTCGATACCGGAATCGCGCGCGCGCTGGTCAATCTGGCCGCCGAGTACGGCGGCGATCGACCCTTCGCGTTGGCGCTCGGGCTGTGCGCGATCGTGGCGCTGCTCTTCACCTCGCTCGCCGGATTGGGGGCGATGATCATGGTCGGATCGATCGTGCTGCCGATCATGTTGACGACCGGCGTCCCGCGCGCGATCGCGGCCACGCTCTTCCTCATGGCCTTTGCGCTCGGATACATCTTCAACATTGCCAACTGGACCTTCTACACGAAATACTTCGGCGTAGCGCCCGAACAGCTCGTGCGCTACGCGGTCCTACTGGCGGCGATCGACGCGATCGCGCTGCTGCTCTACGCCGTCGTCTCCTTTGCGCGCGCGCGCGGCTATGCAACGTGGGCGGTGCAGACCGGCCCGCAAGAGGAACCCGAGCAGCGCGTACCCGCGGTAGCACTGATCACCCCGCTCCTGCCGCTGCTGCTCTATTACGTGCTGCACGCGCAGGCGGTGCCCGCCTTCGCGATCGCGGCCCTCTTCGGTGTGCTCGTGACGCGGCCGCGCGAGGCGGTGCAGCGTCTCGTGGCGGCGGCGATTCGTGGCGTCGAGGATGTTGCACCGGCGGTTCTCCTTTTCATGGGAATCGGCATGCTGCTCGCGGCGACGCAACAGCCGCAGTTCGCCGCGGCAATGGGGCCGCTGGTGGCAGGCGGCTGGCTTCGCAATCCGGTCGCATACGTGGCCGTCTTCGGATTCGCGAGCCCGCTGGTGCTCTATCGCGGACCGCTCAATCCCTTCGGTGTCGGGATTGCGATCTTCACGGTTCTGCTCACCGCCAACGTCTTGCCGCCGGTGGTATTGGTCGCTGCGATCATGGCGGTAGTGCAGGTGCAGAACGTCTGCGATCCGACCAACACCGCGAACGTATGGATCGCCAACTTCACCGGCGTGCCGATCGTCGCGATCACCAAGCGCACGCTCCCGTACCAGACGGCGGTGGCGGTGCTCGCGACCTTGGCGGTCGTCATTGGGTCGCCCGCGCTCTTCGGCCTACACCCCTTTGCTTCGCCGATTCGAGCGGCGAGCGCCGATACGGGGACGCCGGCGGGGTTCTATGCGCCGGCCGGCGCGCAGGGCCGCATCGCGGTCGCGGACGACGGCACGGCACTCGGGAAGGCCGCTGCCGATGCGGTCGCGGCGGCGCTAAACGGCGCGCGCTGGCGTGCATTTCGCCTGAACGCCGATCCGAACGCAAGCGACTGCGCGCGCAAAACGTACGCTGCCTTGGTGCACGTCGAAACGTCGACGTTTCACCTGATGGAAGGCGACGATCTCGACGTCGGGTTGCGCCTTGAAGATTGCGGCGGCTGGATCGTGACCGAATGGCACGACCACCGCGTGTTCGCGCACCTCCCCGCGGCGAACGATGCGGCCGAGCTCGGGCGCGAAGGTGCGGCCCGACTGCACGCGTGGTCAACGGCAAACGCGGTGCGCAGCCGCAATCTGTTCATGTTCGGGGCCGCCGTCGCGCCGGGCGACGCGCCAACCTACTTCTACACTCTCTTTCGGACGGTCGATGGCAACATGCGCGCCTACGTTCGCGCCGGCGGACCGGCGTACGTCGCCGGCATGCGCTCGGACGACGTCATCGAGCAGATCGACGGCAAAGATTGGTGGGATTACGGGACCTATCAAGCACAACAACGCGCGTACGACGGCAAGCCGCACGCGTTCGTCATCGAGCGCGGCGAGAAAGAGTACCACGTGCAGCTGAGCGCGCCGTTCGTTCTGGCCGCGCAGCGATGAAGCCGACCGAACGCTTCGGCGATCGCGCGGCGACGTACGCCGCGAATCGCCCGGTGTATCCCCCGGCGGCCATCGACGCGGTGCTGGCAGGGCTGGGCGATCCCGCCCGTCTCGTGATCGCCGACGTCGGCGCCGGAACGGGAATCTCGGCGCGGCTGTTCGCCGACCGCGGCGCTCACGTGATTGCAATCGAGCCGAACGCCGGCATGCGGGCACGAGCGGCGGCGCACCCGCACGTCGAGTGGCGCGACGGTACCGCCGAAGCGACCGGGCTCGAGGACCAGAGCGTCGATCTCATCGTGGCGTGCCAAGCCTTTCATTGGTTTGAGGTGCCAGCCGCAGTCGCGGAGTTTCGCCGCGTTGCGCGCGGGCGTGCCGCATTGCTGCAGTACGAGCGCGACGAACGCGACGCGTTCACGAAGAGCTACGGCGACGTCGTACGCGCCTACGCGACCGACCAGACCGAATGGTGGCGGCGCGACGGGCTGGCCGCATTTGCTGCATTCCCGGGCGCGCGCGTTAGCCGCGCCGTGTTTCCATTCTCTCAACGCCTGGATCGCAACGGCCTGATCGGCCGCGCGGCTTCGTCTTCGTATCTCCCCAGCAGCGGCGCCGCGGCGGAGCAGCTGCATCGCGATCTGCACGCGCTCTTCGAGCGACATGCTCGCGACGGGACGGTGACGCTCCTGATGGAGACGTACGTGCTGGTCGCCGAGTGGTGAGATGCGTAAATTACGCGTAGGAATCGACGTTGGGGGGACGTTTACCGATGTCGTTGCGATCGATGCGGCAACGCGACGGCTCATCGCGCGGGTCAAAGTTCCGACGACGCACGCTGCGCGCGAAGGCGTGGCTGCTGGAATCGTGATCGGCATCGAGCGCCTCCTTCGCGAAGAGCGCATCGATCCCGCCGACGTAGCCTTCATCGCCCACTCGACGACGCAGGCGACGAATGCGCTGCTCGAAGGCGATCTGGCGCGGGTCGGCGTTCTCGGGTTGCTCGACGGTTGGGGATGGTGGACGCGGCGGCAGCTTCGGTTCGACGGCGTGCATCTTGCGTCGGGAGCGCTCTTTGCCCCCGAGTTCGTCTTTGCGCGCGCGCGCGACGCAGGCTCGGTTCGCGAGGCCATCGGCCGTCTGATCGCCAACGGCGCGCAGTCGATCGCGGTGAGCCAGCCCTTCGGCGTCGATCGCCCGATGGCCGAGTCGTCGGCGGTCGAACATGCCCGTGCGCGGGGCGTCGACGCGACCAGCGGCCACGACGTCAGCACGATGTATGGCCTGCGCGCGCGCACGCGCACCGCAGCGCTCAATGCGGCGATTCTCCCGCGCATGGTGCGCACGGCGCGCATGACCGCTGCCGCCGTCGAGCAGGTGGCGATTCGTGCGCCGTTGATGGTCATGCGCTCCGATGGCGGGGTGATGGACGTACGTGAGATCGAGCGCCGGCCGATCCTCACGATGCTTTCCGGACCGGCAGCCGGCGTTGCGGGCGCGCTGCTCTACGAAAGTCTCACCGACGGCATCTTCATCGAGGTTGGCGGCACGAGCTCCGACTGTTCGGCGATCCGAGCCGGTCATCCGCAGATGCAGCCCGCGCGAATCGGCGGGCACCGCACGATGCTGCGCACCCTCGACGTACGGACGCTCGCGATCGCGGGAGGCAGCATGGTGCGCATCGATAGCGGCGCGATTGCCGGTGTCGGCCCGCGCAGCGCGCACATCGCCGGCTGCGCCTATGCCTCGTTCGTCGCACCCGATATGCTGGAGGAGGCGCGCTTGGAATGCATCGCGCCGGCGGCCGGCGATCGCGCCGACTATGCGGTGCTCGTTACGCGCGATGGAGCGCGGATCGCGCTCACCACGACCTGCGCCGCGAACGTTCTAGGCTGCATCCCGCCCGGCGCTTTCGCTGCTGGTGACGCAGGCGCTGCGCGCCGCGGCTTCGAGCTGTTGGCACAACGCGTCGGCGACGACCCCGTCGCGCTCGCGCGATCGGTCCTCGACGTCGCAACTGCCAAACTACGCCGCGCGATCGAGGAGCTGATCGCCGACTACCGGCTCGATCCGGCGCAGTTGACCATTCTCGGGGGCGGCGGCGGCGCGGGAGCGCTGGTGCCGTACGCCGCTGCCGCGATGCGCTTGCCCTATCGTCTGGCGCGCGACGCCGAAGTCATTGCGCCCATCGGCGTCGCGCTCGCGCTGGTGCGTGACGTGGTCGAACGGACGATCGTCTCGCCGACGCCGCGCGAGATCGCGCGCATCCGGAGCGAGGCCGCCGATCGCGTCATCGCGGCCGGCGCGTCGCCGGATCGGGTCGAAGTCGAAGTCGAGATCGATGCCCGGCACAATCGAGTCCGCGCGACGGCCTCGGGCGCGACGGCGCTCGCCGAGTCGGCGGCGCACGGCGTTTGCGATGAGACGGAGCGGCGCGCGGCAGCTGCGCGGTCGATGGGCTGCGATCCCGGCGAGCTCGAGCCGATCGAGCTGACGAATTTGTTGACGGCGTACCAGAACCGCGGCGGCAAGTTGCGCGAGGTGCGCGTGCTCGACGAGCGCGCCGTCGTGCGGTTGGCGCTCGAGAACCCCGAGCTGACGCGAGCTGCGGCCGGCGATCTCGAGCCGCGCGTCCACGCCGCGGTCGAACGCGCGACGCGCTTCGGCGACGTCGGGCGCGCGTTGCCGGCGATCTATCTGGCCCACGGGGGGCGAATCGCAGCCTTCGACGGTCTTACCGACGGCGAACAGGCGCAGGCGCTGGTGCGCGAAGAACTCGCGGGCCGCGACCCGCGCGAGCGCGTCGCATTGTTGACGGTGGCGCGGCCGTCCTAAGGTTTTCTAATTGACGCGCGGCTGTCGCACGGCGATACCTTCGATCTCGTCGAGCGCGACCGTGCTCCTATGACGGCCGTACGAGAAATAGAAGATCAACCCCACGACCAGCCACACGATGAAGGCTAGCCAGACGAGCGGGACGCGGCCCCAAACGACCGGGTTGCCGACTTTGAGGAAGTAGATCAGGAACGCGGCCGAGATCATCGTGAGGACGGGGATGATGTACGGCCCGAATGGGAGTGTGAAGGATCCCTGCAGCTCGGGGTGACGCAGGCGTAGGCGCGGCACCGCCCAGGCAACGAGTATGAACGCACTGAGCGTGCCCATGTTGGTCACCGATCCCAAGATGCTAATCGGGAAGAGCGCCCCCGCTGCGGCGATCAGCACGCCGAAGAGAATCTGCGAAAGCCAGGGCGTGCGCCACGTCGGATGCACCTGCACGAAGAGCGGCGGGATCAGCCCATCGCGCGACATCGCGTAGAAGATGCGCGTCTGCCCGTACATCATGACGAGCAGGACCGTCGTCAAGCCGGCGATCGCGCCGAACGAGATGATCACGCCCGCCCAAGCCAGCCCGACGCTATCGACCGCGTACGCGACCGGAAAGTTCACATTGAGCGTGTAGAACGGCACCAGCCCGTTGAGGATGGCGACGACGACGATGTACAGGATCGTGCAGATCACCAGGCTCACGATGATACCGAACGGCAGGTCGCGTGACGGGTTGCGTGCCTCTTCGGCCGTCGTCGAGACCGCGTCGAAGCCGATATAGGCAAAGAAGATGAACGCAGCGCCGCCGAACATGCCGGCGATTCCAAAGGGGAAGTAACCGCCCAAGCCGGCTTGCGGACTTGGCGGCAGATGGTAGTTCGCCGGATTGATGTGGCCGACGCCGATGACGATGAAGAAGAGAACGACTGCCACTTTGATCGCAACGATGATCGCGTTGACCGTGCCCGATTCGCGTGTTCCCTTCACCAGCAAGGCCGTGATCAGCAAGATGATCCCCGCCGCCGGCAGGTTCGCGATTCCCGGCGTCATGTCCCAATGGCTGTGCTGCCAAACCTGAGGAATGTTCCAGTCGAAGAGCGTGTGCAGGATGAACGTAAAATAGCCCGACCAGCCGACGCTGACGGTTGCGGCGCCGAGCGCGTACTCGAGCACCAGCGCCCAGCCGACGATCCATGCCATGAACTCGCCGAGGGTCGCATACGTGTACGTGTATGCGCTTCCCGAGATCGGGATCTTGCTCGAAACCTCGGCGTAGCAGAGCGCGGCCAGCGCGCTCACGATGCCGGCAACCACAAACGAGATCGTCAACGACGGGCCGGCGCGCGTCGCCGATGCCACACCGGTCAGCACGAAGATGCCGGTGCCGATGATCGCGCCGATCCCCATGGCGGTGAGCGCCCACGGTCCGAGCGAGCGTTTGAGCCCGCGATCTTCGTCGCTGCCTTCGGCGAGAATGCGCGAAAGCGGTTTAACACGTTGCATCAACATCAGCGCAAAAACCTAATGGCCAAAGGATAGGTGTACGGGCGTCCTTCGGCGGCCGCAATCGTACCCATAATAATGAAGACGAGCGAGAAGAACAGGACCAGCAGGACGAGGATTGCGAAGCCGATCCACAACCCCGCGAACGGTTTAAAAGCGGCGCTCGAATCGGAACTCGAGTACACCGCCAGAGAGAGTGTGGCCGCTGTTGCAACGATCGCAGCTACGACGATGAGGAGCGACACGGTTATCTGGTAGTTGAGCGACGCGCGTGAATGCTCGCCCACAAACTCAGATTCGTGCCCTTTGATGAGATAGACGATCAGCGGCCCGAGAACCTGGCCGAAAGGCATGCCGGCCACCGCTAGGAGTGCGCTAAGGTGTGCCGCCATCGCCCAATTGCGTTCCTGGGCAGCCGGCTGAACCTGCATGGGCCGGGTATTTGGGAAGCGGGTCGAATGGCCTGCTTCGCGCGACGACGAATCGCGTCGCATGCCGTCAGATTTCGACGTGTTGGTCGTCGGGGGAGGCAATGCAGGATGCGCTGCAGCGATCGCTGCGGCGCGTCATGGCGCCCGAACGCTTCTGGCGGAACGTTACGGTTTTCTCGGCGGGACGGCAACCGCGGCGATGGTTGGGCCGTGGATGACCTTTCATTCGGGGCGCGAGCGCATCGTCGGCGGGATCGCGCAGGAATTCGTGGAGCGCCTGATGCGCAAAGGCGCCTCGCCGGGCCATCTTCCCGACACGTCGGATTACGTCGCGACGATCACGCCCTTCGATCCCGAAGTGCATAAAGCGCTGCTCTTGGAGATGATGCGCGAAGCCGGCGTCACCTTGTTGCTGCACGCGTACGTGCTGGCGGCTCGAGTCGAAGGCGAGCACGTCACCGGCGCCGGCTTCGCGACGGTCGGCGGGATGCGCGAGTGCAGCGGCAACGTCGTCATCGACGCGACCGCCGATGCCTTCGTTGCGGCCTCGGCGGGCGTCCCCACGCAACAAGGCGACGAACGCGGACGCGTGCAGCCGGCGAGCCTGATGCTCCGCTTGAGCCACGTCGATCTGGACGAGCTGTCGGCCTACGTTCGCGAGCATCCGGAGGAGATGCGCTCGTCGCTGCCGGCGCCCGAGCGCACGGCAGGCGCGCTTACTGCAGTTGCCGGACTCTATTCGCTGTGGGAGCGTGCTCGCGCCGATGGATTGGTTGGGATTCCGCGCGAGCTCGTCTCGTTTTTTATTTCGCCCTATCCCGACGAGGTTACCGTGAACATGACGCGGGTCGTGGACATCGATCCGCTCGACCCCGACGACTTAACGCGAGCCGAGGTGGAATCGCGCCTGCAAGCGATGCAACTTCTGGAGTTCTTTCGTCAGCGCGTCCCGGGATTCGGCAATGCTCGCATCGCCGCCACCGGGACTCAAGTCGGCATTCGCGAATCGCGTCGCATCGTCGGCCGCTACACCCTCACGCGCGAGGACGTGCTGCAGGCGCGCCACTTCGACGACGCGGTCGCGCGCAGCGCCTACCCCATCGATCTCCACAATCCCAGCGGCGCCGGCACGACCACACACCGGCTCGTGCCGGGGGAAAGCTACGAAATTCCGTATCGATGCCTCGTGCCAGTGAACCGCGAGCGGCTGCTCGTTGCCGGGCGCTGCATTTCGACCACACATGAAGCACTGGCCTCGACGCGTTTGACCCCGACCGTCATGACGCTCGGTCAAGCCGCCGGCACGGCGGCCGCATTGGCTTCGCAGGAGCGCGTTGCGGTGGGCGATGTCGATACGAGCGAGCTGCGAGCGCGCCTGATCGCCGACGGCGTGCTCCTATGAGCCCGCGCGCACTCGCCCGATCGTACGGCGTCGGCATTCGCTTTGTCGATCTGGGCAATTGGGGATCCGTCGAGCTGCGCTCCGAATACGATCCGGCCGTTCCCGAGATTCGCATCAACCGTCGGATCGTCGAGCGGCTGCGCGGGCACGCGCTGCGCGAGTTCGTCGTGACCGCGATCGGACACGAGCTTTACCACCACCGCGAGCAGATCGGCGAGATCGCCAAAATCGCCGGCCGCGCTGCGCGTGAATCGGCCGCCGATCGCTTCGCGCGCGCGCTCGCACGCAACGTGCACCCACCGTGAGGTACGTCGCCGGCATCGATGGAGGGCAGAGCTCGACCGTTGCCGTTATCGGCGACGAAGGCGGACGCATTCTTGCGAGCGGACGCGCCGGTCCGGCCGACGAGATCGGCGCGCGACCCGAGTCGTTGCGACTGCGCGAGGCGCTGCGCGGCGCCCTCGACGACGCCCGGGCTCGCGCGGGACTGCCCGAGGAAACGGTCTTTGCGGCGGTCGTGGCCGGAGTCAGCGGCTATCGCGGCCGCGTCTACGGCCGCGCGCCCGACCTCCCGGCGGAGCGTTTCGTTCTGATGCACGACGCGCCGATCGCCCTGGCCGGCGCGCTGGCCGGTGAGCCGGGCGTCGTGGTGGTCTCCGGAACGGGCTCGGTGATTTATGCGCGCGATGCGTACGGAACGGCGCAGACCCTCGGCGGGTGGGGATTCCTCTTCGGCGACGAGGGAAGCGCGTTTTGGATTGCGCGGGAGGCGTTGGCGCTGCTGATGCGTGCGCACGACGAAGGCGCCGGCACGCTCGCCGGCGAGACGCTCGCGGCATGCGAGTTCTTCGGCGTGCGATCGCTGCGCGAGTTGGTGCATGCGTTCTACCACGGAGAGCTGAGCCGCGAACGGCTGGCCGCGTTCGCGCCGGCGGTCTTGCGCTGTGACTCCTTGCAGCCGATCGTGGATGCCGGCGCCAAGCGGCTCGCGGCACTAGCGCACCGGGCGATCGACGCGGGCGCGCCGGCCACCGTCGCGCTCGTCGGCGGTACGTTCGCCGACGCGGCGTTCCGCGAGCGCGTGAGCGAGCGCATTCGCGAAGCGGTCCACGGGGCGCTGATCGTGCCGCCGCGCTACGAGCCGGCGGCGGGAGCGCTGCTGCTCGCCTACCGCGAGCTTGGAGTTGCGCGGCAGGAGTTGGACGCATGAGCCTGCTGGAGTCGCTGCGCGGCGGCTTGATCGTCTCGGTGCAGGCGTGGGAAGGCTCCGCTCTCGACGATCCGTACGTGATCGCCGCGATGGCGCGGGCGGCGCAGGAAAGCGGCGCGGTCGCGGTTCGCATCGCCGGTACCGAGCATTTGCGTGCCGTGCGTGCGCGCGTCGAACTGCCCATCATCGGTCTGATCAAACGCCGCTATCCCGGCTTTGAGCCATACATCACTCCGACGCTTGAAGAGGTGAGTGCGGTGGCGGCCGCCGGTGCCGACCTCGTCGCCTTCGACGCGACCCCGCGTGCGCGTCCCGACGCCCTCGGTTTGAACCGCCTGATCGAGGCGATTCACGCAGCCGAACTCATCGCTTTGGCTGATTGCGCGACGACCGCCGATGCGCTATGCGCGCGCGACCTGGGCGCCGACGCCGTCGCGACGACGCTCTGCGGCTACACTGCGCAGACCAAGGACCATCCTCTGCCCGCGCTCGACCTCGTGCGCGCGTTCGCGGAACTCAATAGCTTTGCGATCTGCGAAGGCGGGGTACGCTCGCCGGGCGAGGTTCGCAAGGCGCTCGATGCCGGGGCCGACGCGGTCGTCGTCGGGAGCGCGATTACCAACGTCGACTGGCTCGTGCGCGAGTTTGCAGGGTCCGCCAAGCGGATTTCTTAAGCAATCCGGGTCCCATTTTGGTACCATAAGTCTGGAGAACTTGCTTGGCAGAGCAGAGAGCGCAGCCTATCGGCGTCGATCGTGGCTTCTGGACCGTCACCCTGGTCTTGGCGGTGCTGGCCGTCGCCTCGATAATCTTCTGGATTCTTTTCCCGATCAGCAAATATCTGCCCGAGGCAATCATCACTGCGCGGCAAGTCGACACGATGTTCCGCTTCATGGCCGCGAGCGGCAGCGCACTCTACGTCTTCATCGCGGGATATTTGATCTATTTTTCGATCGCGTTTCGCGCGAAGGCGAGCGATCCGCCGGATGCGATCGGCGTGCAGATTCACGACAATCCCAAGTTGGAGTTCTGGTGGACGCTGCTTCCGGCAATTTTCGTGTTGTTGCTCTCCGTCATCAGCGTACGAATTTGGTACGAGATCCTGCTGGAGCCCGAGAACGGCTTGGTCATCCAAGCAATCGGCCATCAGTTTTACTTCTCGTTCCGCTATCCGAACGTCAACGGTGAGATCACCGACGAGATGCATCTGCCTCTCGGCGAGCCCGTGACGCTGAACTTGACCTCGGCCGACGTCATTCACGGATTTTGGGTGCCCGCGATGCGGCTCAAGAACGACACCGTACCGGGTTTAGTGACGACGATTCGATTCACGCCACAGTTGGCCGGCCGCTACCAAATCATCTGCACGCAATTCTGCGGCGTGCTGCACAGCCAGATGCACAAGCAGGTGCTGGTGATCGAGGATAGGGCCTCCTTCGATAAGTGGTATCAGGGCTGGCAGCAGCGCAACGCGCACGTCAGCAACGCCTTGCCGGCCGCGCCCGGCCAGGCGATCTCTTTGCAAGGCGGCGACGCCGCAGCCGGCAAGACGCTCTTCGCGCAGAAGTGCACGGCTTGTCACAAGCTCGCGCCCTTCGATCAGCGACTCGTCGGGCCGGGCTTGCAGGGGGTGTTGCACGATCCCGCTCACCCCAACCTCGTCAACGGCAAACCGGCGACGCCGGAGAACGTGGCCGGAATCCTGCAAAACGGCTTCACCGGCAGCCTGGGGACGATGCCCAACGCGAGCGCAAACGGCCTGTCATCGCAAGACATCGCCAACCTGGTCGCGTTCTTGAATACACTAAAATTATGATAAAATCGAAGGTACAATGTCAGTAGCAGCGGTCCACGGCGGCGGCATCGCCGATCACATTCACCCCGAGCCGCAAGGGTTTATTCGGAGATACGTTTTCTCGCTCGATCACAAGATCATCGGCATCCAATACCTGATCACCGGCTTCGTCTTCTTCATGCTCTCGGGATTGCTGGCCGAGACGATTCGCACCCAGCTGCTCAATCCTAACGGCGGTTTCGTTTCGCCCGAAACCTACAACGAAGTTTATAGCATACACGGAAGCGCGATGGTTTGGCTGGTCGTCATTCCGCTGCTGACCGGCGGCTTCGGCAACCTCGTTTTCCCGGTGCAGATCGGCGCGCGCGACGTGGCATTTCCATGGCTCAACATGCTGAGCTTCTGGATCTTTCCGGTCTCGGGCTTGATGCTCTTCTCCTCGTTCCTGATGGGCGCGCCGACCGCAGGCTGGATGGAATATCCGCCGGTCTCGCTGCAAGGCCAGGCCGGGACGTCGATGTGGTGCGCGGCCATCTTCCTGGTCGGCGTGAGCTCGACGATGACCGGTCTGAACTTCCTCGTGACGATCTTGAAGATGCGTGCGCCGGGCATGACCTTCACGCGAATGCCGCTCTTCGTCTGGGGGCAGTTCGCAACCGCGCCGCTGCTGATGATCGCGACGACGGCGCTGGCCGCGGCGCTGGCCGCGCTCTTCATCAATCGCGAGTTCGGCGTGCCGTTTTACGATCCGACCAAAGGCGGCAGCCCGGTGATGTGGCAGCACATGTTCTGGTTCTATTCGCATCCGGCCGTCTACATCATGATCCTGCCGGCCTTCGGCATTATCTCCGAAGTGCTGCCGACGTTCGCGCGCAAGTCGATCTTCGGCTACAAGATGATCGCCTTCTCCTCAGCCGCGATCGCATTGCTGGGCTTCATGGTTTGGGCCCATCACATGTTCACGTCGGGCCTGGCGCCGTTCTTGCAGCTGCCCTTCATGATCCTTACCTACATCATCGGCGTGCCGACCGGGATTAAGATATTCTCGTGGACGGCAACCCTCTGGGGCGGAAAGATCCACTACTCGACCGCGATGCTTTTCGCGATCGGGTTCGTGGCGTTGTTCACGCTGGGCGGAATCACCGGTATCTTCCTGGCCGCGATTCCGTTCGATCTCCACGTGCACGGGACGTACTTCATCGTCGGCCACATCCATTACGTGCTGGTCGGCGGAAGCATGATGGGCATCTTCGCCGGGATGTATTATTGGTTCCCGAAGATGTCGGGACGATTATTGAACGAGACGCTCGGCAAGTGGCATTTCTGGCTGTTCTTCATCGGCTTCAACGGTACGTTTATCCCAATGCACTGGCTTGGTATGCTCGGGATGCCGCGCGAAGTCGCCACGTACGATCCTCAATTCACGTTTTGGAATCGCTTCGAAACGTTTGCGTCGTATCTGATGACGTTCGCCATCTTGATCTTCTTCGTGAACATCATTTGGAGCATCCGATACGGAAAGAAAGCCGGCGCCAACCCGTGGGGCGCGCGAACGCTCGAGTGGCAAGTTCCATCGCCGCCGCACTATTACAATTTCAAGCACGTCCCGACCGTCTACGGCTTGCCGTACGACTTCTCGCAACCGCTGCCGTATAAGGGCCTCGAGGACGAGCTCACGGACTCGCCGCCTCCGGTCGCGGCGGGGGCGCACTGATGGCCGTCGCATCGTTGGCGACCGACGCCGGAGAGGTCGATCAGCTCTATATCGAGACGCGGGAGCTGCGGCTGCAGGGATTTCTCTTCTTCCTGATCAGCGACTGCGTGCTCTTCTCGTCGTTCATTTTTGCCTATCTCTATATGCGTAACAGCGGGCAGGGCTGGCCCCCGCCCGGGGTTCAGCGCCTGGACGTCGCGTTTGCCGCCTGGAACTCGGTCGTGCTCTTCGGTTCGGGCGCCACGATGCACTACGCGCTCGAGAACTTCAAGTACGGCCACTTCATGCGGTACATGTGGTTTCTGTTGGCTACGATCGTGCTCGGCGTAATGTTCCTCGGCGGTCAAGCCTACGAATACAACCACCTGATCTTCGGCGAACACGTAACGTGGGCGGGCAGCGGCATCTTCGGCGCGTCCTTCTTCACGCTCACCGGCATGCACGGCTTCCACGTCTTCATCGGCGTCTG
>JASHXG010000129.1 GCA_030043675.1 Vulcanimicrobiota bacterium | reverse complement strand
GCGCCGCCGCGTAAGGGGATAGGAGCCAGAGCCGCGAAAACGCCGCCCCTGCTTGCTAGGCACTGGGCTGCGAGGCTTCAGGGCGCGATGCGATCGGCGCGGCGCTGCGCAGCTGCAAAGCTCAAAGCGAATCGGTAACGTGTCCTTGCGCGATGCGGCCTCGCGGGCGGGGCGGCGGGGGGATTAGCGCGGCGGTGCAACGCTGACGGTGACGCCGTAGATGTTCTCGGTGCCCCTCTCGAATGCGTGCAAGACCCTGTACGCCTTTTCGCCCATCGGATATCGCCACAGGCCCACCTTCGCGAAGCTGCTAGCCTGTGCGATGAATGTGCCGGCTTGCAACCAAGTCTGTACGTAGGGCCAATGCCCCGAGTAGCCGTTTCGCCATCCGTCGACCGATGTCGTTCCAACGACCTTGAACGACGCTCTGGTAAACTTCAAGCGAAGGATTTTATCGGTTGTCGGATTGGAGAAGGCTATATGTTGGCCGTCCCACTGTATCCCACCAAAAACATCGAAGCTACGCGGGAGCGAGTAGTTCAAGAAAGTGCTGCTCCCTTTCGGAAGTTGCGCTAGGTAGTTCTTCGTCCCGTTCCCATCAACGAACAGATCACCTCGGTCGTCGTACCCACAGAGGCCGTACGTGTAAATGTCCGGGTCGCGATACCACGTTGACGGAGGCTTCGCGTTCGGAAATATCGCGACTTCTCCAGCACCCGATCCCTCCTGTGTCACAGCCAAATTCCCGGTTGCTGGGTCGACGGCGCAACCTAAGGGCACATCGCCGGCATCGAGCGTCTGAATTGGGCTCGTTCCACCATGCGCGTATTCCACTATCGCGTAGTCGCCCGTAGGTATAAAAACGTCACCACTCTTGTCTGAGCATATGTTGTTTCCACTGACGTTGAGGCTGCCCAGAAGCTTACCACCAGGGTACGCGAGAACGTATATCGCACTTCCTGTGGCAACATACAGCAGGTCCTTGCTCCTAGCCTCCGGCAGCATCCACGACCCGCTGCGATCGGCGCGCATCGCCATCGCGCTGCCTTGCGGCATTGCGCCTGGCGCGCCGATCGGCGGCTGCGATCCGCCACAGCCTGCGAGCAATGCGGCCGCGACGCTGATGCTAAGAACAACGCTGTGGCGGCTTCGAACCATATTGCTCATTTACGGCTATGACTGCGGCTTGGCTTTGCTCACGGTCAAGCCTTGCGGGCCGCCTATCCCCCTGGTGATCGTCTTGGTCGGCTCGCCCCCGGCCGGATAGTCGTAGAAACGGACGGCCTGAGAAGTGCCGCCGCCGTTGCCACCTATCACCCGGTCTCCATCGATCTGGAACTGTTCGACGCCGTTCCAGTCGTCGAGCGCGATGGCTTTGACCAGGGTGCCAACCGAGCCGGAAATCGAGAACTGATACACATCAGTTTCAGCCTGATCCCCAAGCACAAGGTACTTTCCTCTCCATTGAACGCCCGAGGGAAAGTCGATCTTGTGGTCGAGGCTGATGTCGGTGAAGGTGCTGCTCCCTTTAGGGAGCTCCGCAAGCTCGAATGGCTTTGGATTGTAGGCCTGCCCGTTTACGAATAGGTCGCCGTGAGGGTCATAGCCGCACCAAAAGTAGCTGTAGATGTTCGGATCTGTGTAGGTCGTCGGCGTGCCTTTAGCGTGCGAATAGATGGCGACATTCCCACCGCTTGCCCGGCCGAGGCTCGTGACCGCAAGATTGCCCGTCGTGGGGTCGATCGCACAGCCAGCGGGGTCGCCGGCTGCCGATTGCAGGGTTTCGACCGCTTTGGTCCCGGCATGACGGTACTCGAAAATTAGGTCCGCGCCCTCGTCGGTAATAAACACATCGCCGGCTTTGTCCGTGCACTCGCCTGCGGGCAGGAAGAAGTGGGGATTCTTTAAGGCTCCAACTTGCTTGCCTTGCGGATACGAATACACGGTGACGTAGCCGTTGTTGCCGCCCACGTAGAGCAGATCCTCATTCTTTGCGCCGGGAAGCATCCACGATCGGTCGGGCTTTACTACTCTGGCGGTAACGCTGCTTTGTGGCATCGCGCCCGGCGCGCCGGTCGGTGGCTGTGATCCACCGCACCCTGCGAGCAACGCGATAGCAACGCCAACGATAATGGCGCAGCAACTAGGACCCATGCCCCTCACTCTACGGCGTCCTCCCGAAGCCTCGACCGATCAGCGACTAAGAACGTTCGCCGCGCCCCCGCGCCGGCCTAGCGAGGCGAGCGGCTCGCGCGCTTAGCCAAAGCTTCCAGCGCGTGGGTGCGAAGAGAGGACCGCGGCAAACTGCCATGAAGTCCGAGGGGTACCATCCCTTTGAGGAGAGGACAGATGCAGACCTCAACCGTCTACCGCTACGCTTTCAGCCTTGGCGCGGCTGCCGCATTGCTGTCGGGCTGTGGTGCCTCGCAGTTACCGACCGGCGCGCCCGGGGTCGCGCCGCAGGCCTCACTACGCGTCACACGCATCGATTCAACGAAGTACAGAGTTCTGTATAGCTTTGGCGGATCCAGCGATGGAGCACACCCGCAAGGTGGCCTGATCGACGTGGGCGGGACGCTCTACGGCACGACAAATGGAGGCGGCTCATCGTCGTGCTTCGGCTCTAACGATGGTTGCGGAACGGTCTTCAGCGTCACGACAAGCGGAACCGAAAAGGTCTTGCACACATTCGGCGTGGGGAAAGATGGGTTTAATCCCCTCGCCGGTTTGATTAACGCGGGAGGGATACTGTACGGCACAACGAGCGACGGCGGGACGTACGGTGTATGCGATATCGTGGGCAAGGGCGGGGGCTATACACCCTGCGGAACGGTCTTTAGTATCACGACCAGCGGCACGGAAAAGGTGCTGCATAGCTTCGGCGGAACACACGATGGGCTTGACCCGGTTGCCTCACTGATCGAGGTACACGGAAAGCTTTACGGTACGACGGCTTATGGCGGCCACAAGGTTTGCTGTGGAACCGTGTTTAGCATTACGCCGGGCGGTACGGAAAAAGTGTTGTACAGATTTTCTGAAACCAAAAGTGGCTATGTTCCGAGCGCGGCATTGATTGAGGTTGGTGGCGCCCTCTACGGCACAACGCTCGATGGCGGCGCGCATTCCCACAGTAAAGGGACGGTCTTTACGATTACCCCGAACGGACCGGAGAGGGTGCTCTATAGTTTCGGCGGTACCCGTGGGGCTTATCCCAGCTCGGCATTGGCGGACGTGGGCGGCACGCTGTACGGCACGACGGAATCCGGCGGCTCGTACAAGTCTAAATGTGACCACTACGGCAACTGCGGAACGATTTTTAGCGTCACGCCTAGCGGCAAGGAAAAAGTGCTGTACAGTTTTCGAAATGGAGCCCACGGCGCCAATCCCGATGCGGGATTGATCGATGTGAACGGCACGCTGTACGGCACGACGCCTACCGGCGGCGCGTATTCTAAGAGTTTGATTGGCTGCGGGACCGTCTTTAGCATCACACCGAGCGGCACGCTGAATGTGCTGCACGATTTCTGTAGCTCAAGCGGTGACGGTGAATCGCCGCAGGCGGGCCTGATCTATGTAAACGGCACGCTGTACGGGACGACAGCGAAGGGCGGCACACACGGCGCTGGAACGGTTTTCGCGTTGACTCCGTAACCTCGCGGGCGGGGCGGAATCTCCCCGGCGACGCGCGATCTAAGGGTTCAACGCAAAGAGAGTCCCAACGCGGTACTTGCCGCCCGATGAGGCTGTACCGTAAAGCCTACCCATCGCCGTGGTTACACCCGCTAGCGGGGCGTAGCCGTCACCAGAAGCGCCGAAGCTGTGCACGCGCCCAAGCGCTAGCCTAGCGTTGAACAAATGCCCCGACGGAAATGGGTATCGGCGCGAAATCGGCGTGCTGCGTCGTGCCATGCGGGGCAAAGGTAATATGCAAGGTGTATTTTCCTGACGGCAGATTCGGATACAACGCGGAGAACCGTGCGAACTCGGGCCAAACACCCTGCGGTGCTTTTGCCGCGCAACCGTCGTGCCGGTCCCCTTTTGTTGCATGGTTAATTGTCCCGGGCCCTTCGTACGGTGGGCTCTTCAACGTTCGCTGATTGACGGGAACGATCCGGTTGTCAGTGTCGCGCAGCTCGTACTGGAGATCGCGGTAAGCCGAAAGGCAGCCCACGGGGTACGTCGAGCTACGGAATACAACGTCAATTTCAAAATCGTTCCGACCGATCGGTGCCACCTGGATCGTAGCGGCAACACCGCCCGCGATGAGCTTTTGAGCGGCCGAGTCAAGCTGGGCAGACCGTGTTGCTGTCTGGACTCCGGCGGTTACAGTCGTATAGCCGACTCGAGCGGCCGCGTAGCTGACCATTGGGGTGAACGGTAAGTCCTTTGGTGTAGTACCGCATTCGGTGCAGTTGAAGTGCCGTGCGGGTAGCGGATTGTCGGACGACCTTGGGGCCGCGCCGGCGGCCAGCGCGACAGACGCGGCTACGCAGACGACGACTCTCTTGAGCATCACCAAATATCTGGCAAAAGACTCTGCCCTATCGCACCCCGTACGCGCATTGCTGGTGTGGATGCCTGCCTCACGCCGTTGGATACGCGCCGATTGAGCATTGAACGGTGTCTATGACCACATTTGTGTTCAGTGCGACCCATGGGGAATACCCATCTGGCGGTCTCTCTATTGGTCGTGCAACGAAAACGAACAAGGCCCCAGGCTCGCTCGGATCGCGCATCCATCGAACCAAGTGTTGCTCTGATGCGGAAGGCGGCCTTGCCCAAGGGGAGTGCGCCCGAACGAGACGGTCTTGCGAAGGCGACGCTAGCGCAGCCCACTGCTCGATCTCTTTTCTTTCCTTGCGCGTGACGTGCTGGCTTTCGTAAGCCGCTTCGGTCACTGGATAGACCTTATCGTAGATCCAGCAGCGCGGTGTCGGAATGGGTGATGCAGCGTCGGAAGCTGCGGACGCCTGCGGGGGCGACTGAGCGGTACGTTCGCACCCTAGTAAGAAAAGCACAAAGCAGATCGATCCGAAGCGATTCATCAACGACTCCACACTCGAAGCCGAAACAGATCGGCCGCCCAAGATGTTTCGTCGCCTCCAGGCTCAGTCCCAGCGTCAGCGACACCATCCAGAGCTGCGAACCTGAATGCCCCGGATCACTTCGGGTGCCTGTATCTTAGAAACACCAACACCGCGACGGCAAGCGCCGCTAAGGCCCAATACTGCCAATGCGTTACCGCATATTGCAGACCGTAGATTAACAAACTGTTCTGTCAGAAAATCGATCCTGCCGCCGCAGCTGCGCAAATGCCGAACGCACAGCGCCTAAACCCTGAAATCCTCATTTGCCTTGCTCCTTGCCGCGTGGACGGAACGGTAGCATTGCGCTCCGCCGCAACCTGCGAGCAACGCTGCGGCGCCGATGCTCAGCGCCAAATCGCTGGTTTAGGCTCATCACGGTTACCAGCTAAACACGACGAGGCCGTCACCAGTCTTGCTTATCCAGCCTCGCCAACCCTGAAAGCGCTTTGCGCTGGGCGTGATGTACGACGATCCGCCGCCGCCGCCGCCTCCTCCGCTGCCGCCTTCGTATTCAGCCTGGCCGCCGCCACCGCCGCCGCCGCCGTAATAGCCGCCGCCGCCACCTCCGCCACCGCCGGCAGCGCTGTTATAGATACTTCCCTGCTCACCCGCGCCACCGCTACCGCCTCGAGCATGGGATCCGGCTTCGCCGCCGTTTCTATAGGTGCTCGCTCCGCCGCTCCCGCCGGATCCACCACGATGCTGCGTCCCACCGCCGCCGCCGCCTCCTCCGTCGTAAACGCCGCTACCAGCGGCGCTTCCACCGGCGCCACCGACGCTGCCGCCACCCCTACCGCCGTCGCCACCCTTGGTCAGATAGTTGGACCCGCCTGCACCGCCCCCACCGCCAACGACGAGAATCCGATCAGACAGCGTATCGCCACCGCTCCGTATGTCGGAAGCACCGCCACCGCCATATCCAGCGCAACTGTATCTGTAGCACTCGGACGCGCCCCCACCGCCGTTCGCGCCCCCGTTAAAGCCGCCGGTTACGCCGGAGCCTTGCCCGCCGACGAACACGCCGAGTCGTTCCCGGGGCGTGACGGGAATCACAGCGTAGGCTCGCCCGCCGTAGGCACCCGTGGCGCCCGCACCACGCGCGCCGAGGGCGACAACCGTGAGCCACTTTATGTTGGCCGGCACGGTAAACGTCTGGCTTTCGCCTGTATAATAAAACGTCTTATGGTGGGTGAGCGCAGCTGGTGCGCCATTCATCGGCGGCACCGCGCTCGGCGGAACGAGTTGCGTTTGCGATCCACCACAGCCCGCGAGCAACGCTACAGCCGTGCCGACAATAATGACTTGCGAGTTGACAACCACGCCCTTCATCTGCGCGCCCCTTTCCCAAGGCCGACGATCGCCGGCTAAGGATGTTCGTCGCGCTCACGCGCTGGCCTAGCGGGGCGAGCGCCCCAGGGCTTCAGTACACTTCGTACGCTTGGCGTACTTCCATCGGGTCATATACCTTGCGCGACAGGCCGAAACGCACAACCGGCATTTTTAGAACTCCGCAACAGGTTAGCGATGTACAAGCAGGAGAGCCTAGCGTTGCACCAGGCGAGGTACAATAGTTGCAACCCCATATAGCCGAAAACCAACGTAACGATCGCGCCTAGGAGGCCGATTGCCAACTCCTTGCGGATGATACTGAACGCAACGGTGGCCACGCCTAACGCGAAGCCCAATCCCGCGACCACGCCAGCCACTTAACCCGCCGTTCTTACGCCCGGGTCGTTTTACCTTGCTTTCGGCAGCATCCACGACCCGCTGCGCGACACCTTGAGGTTACGCACCTGGTGGCTTATGGTGAGACGAGCAGCAGAAGACATATCTCTTGAACAGATCTACCTAAGCCCGCCTTGGCAAAATCGGGGCGTTGGGTCATTGCTAGCACGGCAGCTAATCGGGGAGGCTCGGGCGCACAAGGTTCCATTAAAACTCAGCACGGCGAAGATAAACCCGGCAAGGCGGCTATATGAGCGGCTAGGTTTCGTGGAAGTGGCTCAAAGTGAATACAAAATATATATGGAGGTGCGCTGATCCGACCCGCTCTCGCAAAGCAGGCGGAACCAAGTCCTTCCCATCGAAGCGAGCTTGCATGTTCCCAAACGTCGATCCCTTTGAGACTGGGATGCTCGATGTTGGCGACGCGCAAGAGATCTACTGGGAGTGCTCCGGAAACCCCAGCGGTCGCCCCGCTTTGTATCTACATGGCGGCCCGGGTTCAGGTTGCACTCCAGGAAGCCGCCGGTACTTTGACCCCGCGATCTACAAGATCGTCTTAACCGACCAGCGAGGCTGTGGACGCAGCCGACCGCACGTTGAAAAGGCGACGGACCTCGACGTCAATACAACTACGCATCTTATTCAAGACCTAGAGCGATTGCGCAAACATTTGAGGATCGATCGCTGGACGGTCCTCGGCGCTTCGTGGGGCACGACGCTCGGCCTCGCCTACGCTCAAACGTATCCGCAGCGCATACGTGCCATGGTGTTAGCGTCCGTAACTACGACAGCTCGCCACGAAGTGAACTGGATTACTCGTGACATGGGCCGCGTGTTCCCAGAGCAATGGGAACGGTTTGCCGCTGTGGCCTCCTTTGATCCGATCGAGGGTCCGGATCTAGTTGACGCTTACGCGGCATTGGTCTTTAGCCCGGATCCCGGGATCCGAGAGCGAGCCGCCCGCGAATGGTGCGCGTGGGAAGACGCCCATATCTCGCTGGCCCGCGGCTATTCCCCAAGCCGACGTTTTGAGGATGCGCCTTTTCGGCTGCTCTTTACACGTATCGTTACGCACTACTGGAGGCACGCGGCATTCTTGACCGAGGACCGGCTAATCCAAAACGCCTCGCTGCTTAATGAAATCCCGGGCATTCTTCTCCACGGACGCTACGACATCAGCAGCCCTCTTGAGACAGCCTGGAAGCTGCATCGACAATGGCGAGCTAGCGTATTGCGAGTCATAGATGATGGCGGGCACGGCGGGGGAACCATGCATGAAAGCATCGTTGAAGCGATGAATCAGATTGGGTCCGTCTGACCGGGCGCTAAATCGACGAAGAGTACGTTATCGAAAAGCCTTCCGTCCGCTGGCGGCGGCGACTACTAATCGCCGCAATCGCCATACCGTTTCTCGCGTTGGCGTGGGGCGGTGAGGTGCTCTACGATGATGCGCGTCTTCGGTCTGGTGCCAGCGCCTGGTTCGTTGTCGAGACGCCCACCGCTCGAGGGTCGTACCTAAATCCAATATACCCCCAAGTGGTCCTTGGCGATGCGTATGCGACCGAAGGCGCTTGCGACGATGAGCTCCATAAGTTGTCCCAAGCCGCTCGTTTTGGGGCGTCCCAATCGTGCCGAAGGCTGCTACTAAGCGATGCGGCAAGGATGCAGACCCGCACCGTACTACCGCTGCGGTCTCCTTAGCATCAAGGATTGATCGCTGCCGGAGTGCGCGAAACATTCGATGGGTGCGGCCCGTACCGGAGTTATGGCAGTCTCGGCGCTGCTGCTCCTCGGCGCAATAGCGGCTGCGTCGGCACCGGTTGCCTCGCCGTCGCCCGCCGCGGCGTGTCCGTCAACGTCCAGCGCCACGTACGCGGGCTCGGCGTCGAGCAAACAAGCAGGGCAGTTGAGCGTAACCCTCGTGCTCTCGTGTTCGAATGGGCGGTACGGCGGATCGTTTACGACGCCGGTTGGCGCATTTAAGATAACCGGTGGAACGCTCAAAGGAGCGACTCTGACGTTGCAATTTGCTGGCGGCGGCGCGGAAGGAACGCTTGAGGGAACCGTCGCGAGTGGTCGTTTTAGCGGTTCCTTTTTATTCGGCAGCGATAGCGGATCATTCACTCTGCAGCAGACTGCGGAGCACGCGCCTCCCGCAGTACCCACCCTCGACGTTTCCTCGGCAGCATGGCACGAGGATCTCCACTATCTCGCGCGAGAACTGCCGGCCCTCCATCCCGATCCGTATCGCTTCGTCAGCGCCTCAGCATTTGGCTCCGAGGTTATAGGCGTGGATCGTACACTGGTGCGTGCGAACGGTGATCAGGCCTATTTCGGGCTCGACCGCATTGCGAATTCGATCGGCGACGCACACACTTACGTCGAGCTACCTCCGAGTGACGCGAACCTTCCGCTCGACATCGAGCGTTTTGGAGATGAATACCGCGTTGTCGATGTGACCGCGGCCGATGCCCGGGCTGCCGGCGCGCGCGTTCTGTCGATTGACGGGATGCCGATCGACGCCGTGCGCAAAAAACTGATGGCAATCACCCCATCGGCCGAGACGGAGCCTCTGCGCGAGAGTCGTGTCGACGGCTTCATGACGGTCGGCATGCTGCTCCATGGCGCGGGCATTGCACGTTCCCGAGACCTGGTGACCTACGGGTTAAGGCGTGGCGCAAGCGTCTTTGAGGTCGCAGTTCAGGCGGTCGCGAGCGACCAAGGCGTGCATTATGTATACGCCTGGCACGCGCCGCCTCTGTACGCTCGCAGTCCGAATGTCGGCTTCTGGTTTATCTCTTTGCCGGCGCACCACGCAGTGTATTGCCGATTCCGAACGTACCAGAATTTGGCGAAGAACGCTCTAGCGTTGCTACGGCTCGTTCGAGAAGTGCGGCCGGAAAAGCTCGTGATCGACATGCGCGGAAACGGTGGCGGAAGCTACACTGATGGCTTGAACGATCTCATCCTGCCGATCGCTGCGATGCCTAGCGTCAATCGCACGGGTCATCTGTTTATACTTATCGATCAGGATACGTTCTCGGCCGCGATGGCGAACGCTGCGCAATTTAGGTACGACACGCGAGCGCTGCTCGTCGGGCAAACGATTGGAGAAGTCCCCAACAGCTTCCAGGAACCACGGCAGTTCGTGCTTCCGAACACTGGGCTCGTCGTGCGGTATTCATCGAAGTATTACGCATTCGTGCCTTCGGGACCCAACGCAGTCATACCCGATCATCTTGCTATAGCGACATGGAAGCAGTTCAGCGCCGGGGAGGACCCTGCTCTTGCATGGGCACTCGGTTGGCGTTAGAATCGCAAGCTGGGCTCCCCAGGTCTACACGGACTGCGCAGCGCTGAGAATTACTTCGAATACGCGGTCTGGTTGCGAGAGCATCGGTACGTGACTCGAATCGAGTTCGGTCGTCTTGGCGTTCATGCGTTTCGCAAGAAAGCGCTCAAGGTCCGGGTTCACGGTGTGATCCTTCGTTCCGACGATGTACCAGCTCGGTTTGGTCTTCCACGCAACGCCCGGCGCATCGTGCGCGAAGATGTTGGCGTCCGGCGCGCCCTGCGTCGCCCACACGAGTTGTTGCTCGGTCGCCGAGAGATCGCCGCAAAAATACGGTAAGCCTGCTTTGGTCAGCCAGATACGTCCATCGATGACCTTGATGTGCTTGAGCACCGCGGTCGCAGGGAACTTCTGCTGTATGCTCAGCGATGTCTCGCCGGCGGTCGTATCGGGAGCAAGCGCGTTGATATAAACGAGGGCTT
>JASHXG010000128.1 GCA_030043675.1 Vulcanimicrobiota bacterium | reverse complement strand
AGGCCGCGGTTCGCGCGCTGCTCGCCAAGATCAGCTCGCCCTATCCGCAGCACGTGATTCTCTATGGTCCGCCGGGCGTCGGCAAAACGAGCGCCGCGCGCCTGGTTCTCGAGGTAGCGAAGTCGCGGCCGTATACGCCGTTCGCCAAGGACGCGCCGTTCGTCGAGGCCAGCGGCTCGACGATGCGCTGGGATCCGCGCGAGACGGTCGATCCGCTGCTCGGCAGCGTCCACGATCCGATCTATCAAGGCAGCCGTCGCGAGTTTGCCGAGGCGGGCGTTCCCGAACCGAAGCTTGGTTTGGTGACCCGCGCGCACGGCGGCGTGCTGTTCATCGACGAGATCGGCGAGATGGATGCGGCGCTGCAATCGCGTCTGCTGAAGGTGCTCGAAGATAAGCGCGTGACGTTCGAATCGTCCTACTACGACGAGAGTGCGCCGAACGTTCCGGAGTACGTGAAGCGTCTGTTCCGCGAGGGCGCGCCGGCGGACTTCATCCTGATCGGCGCAACCACGCGCGAACCTGAGGACATCGATCCGGCGATCCGCTCGCGCTGCGCCGAAGTATTCTTCTCGCCGCTCACGCAGCATCAGATCCTGTCGATCGTGCAGGGCGCGATCAAACGCTTGAGCGCCAAAGCCGCGCGCGGCGTGGCGCGCTTGATAGCATCGTACACGATCGAGGGGCGCAAGGCGGTGCAGATCGTGGCTGATGCCTACGGTCAAGCGCTCTACCGCCTCTATCCGCATCGCCATGTCGAGGCGATCAAAAACCCGTCCATCACCGAGGACGACGTGCGCGCGGTCGTCCAGACGAGCCGTCTCGTGCGGCACACGCTCGTAAAGGGGCGCGCGACGCGCGAAGTCGGGAAGAGCTATGGATTGGGCGTCCTCAACTACCTGGGCAGCATCATCGAGATCGAAGCGGTGGCCTTCCCGGCATCGCAAACCGGCAAAGGCACGATTCGCTTCAACGACACCGCGGGATCGATGGCCAAGGATTCGGTTTTCAACGCGACCAGCGTGCTGCGCGCGCTGACCGGAATCGATACTTCCAACTACGATCTCCACATCAACGTCGTCGGAGGGGGGAACATCGACGGTCCTTCGGCGGGTCTCGCGATCTTTCTGGCGCTCTATTCGGCGATCACCAAGACGGCGCTTCCGCAAGACGTCGCGGTGACCGGCGAGCTTTCGATTCAGGGAAAGGTGCGCGCCGTCGGCGGTATCATCGAGAAACTCTACGCGGCGCGTCAGGCCGGCATGCGCCGCGTTCTCGTTCCGAAGGAGAACATTCGCGAGGTGGATGTTGCGCTGGCGGGGTTGGAGGTCGTCCCGGTCACGAACGTCGAGCAAGTCTTGCGCGATCTGCCCAAGCGAAGGCGACGCCGCCGCTAGCGCGCAAACGGCGCAGGTTTTCGCGCGTGTGCCACCACGTGTGGCACACTGCAGTGCATAACTTCGTTTGATATGCACAAGACGCCCACAAGGCGTTCACCGGCACCGCGCCGCAAAGGCGCCGCACAACCGTGACCGCGCAACCGATTCCCTCGCCGATCGATCGCATCCCGCCCAACAATCTCGAGGCGGAGATGGCGTTGCTCGGCTCCGTGCTCGTCGATCGCGAGATGCTGGCGGCCGTCGGCGAGTTGGTTCGCCCGGCCGATTTCTACGCGCACGTCCACGAGACGATCTTCAGCGTGCTCGTCGACCTCTACGAGCGGGGCGAACCGCTCGACAAGATCTCGGTGGCCGAGGAGCTCCGGCGGCGCGGCGTCCTCGAGCGCGTCGGAGGCCTCCCGTACCTCACCGCGCTGATGGATACGGTTCAGACGGCAGCCTCGGCGCGCTATTATGCAACGATCGTGCGCGAGAAGTCGGTCCTGCGCTCGCTGATCCACGCCGGAACCGAGATCACGCAGCTCGGCTACGAGGGCGAAGAAGACGTGGCGAGCGCGCTCGATAAGTCCGAGCAGCTCGTCTATACGATCGGAGAGCGTCGAGGCGTCACGGAGTTCATGCCCGTCAGCCGCCTCATGAAGGACGCCTTCGATCACATCGATCGTCTCTTCCACATGCGCGGCGATCGCACCGGATTAACGGCGGGATTCCACGACATCGACGCGATGACGACCGGCTTCCAGCCTGGGAACTTCATCATTATCGCGGCTCGGCCGGGAATGGGCAAGAGCTCGTTCGCGCTCAATATGGCGGTTGCCGCCGCGCGCGAAGCCGGTGAGCCGATCGCGTTCTTTTCCTTGGAGATGTCGAACAACGAGCTGATCCAGCGCCTGATCTGCGCCGAAGCGCGCATCTCGATGAACGACATGCGCCGCGGAAATATCAAACAACATCAATGGGAAGACATCTCGCGCGCGATGGGCACGCTCAACGATCTGCCGATCTATCTCGACGACCTTGGCGCGTTGACGGTCGCCGACGTGCGCAGCCGCTGCCGCCGCCTGCGCTCGACGGCCGGACTCGCCGCGATCTTTATCGACTACCTGCAGCTCGTCCGCCCGAGCGTGCTCTCGCGCAACGCCAACCGCAACGAGGAGCTCTCCGAGATCTGCCGCTCGCTCAAGATGACGGCCAAGGATTTGAGCGTGCCGATCGTGGCACTCGCGCAACTCAACCGCGGCGTCGAGATCCGGAGCGAGAAACGCCCGATGCTAGCAGATTTGCGCGATTCGGGTTCGCTGGAGCAAGAAGCCGACGTCGTAGCATTTCTCTACCGCGACGGATACTACAATCCCGAAACGCCGGAGCCGGACGCCACCGAGTTCATCATTGCCAAACACCGCAACGGTCCAACCGGAGCGGTGAAGTTGCGCTTCCAGCGCGAGTACACGCTGTTCTTGCCGTACGGCGACGAATCACACTTCCCGCCGCCGTAGCATTAATGCGGCGCGGGTGATCCGTCGGACCAGCTGAGTACCGGAACCATAACGATCGTCGAAAGATATGGGCCGCGATCGACGGACAGGGCCGGCGAGCCGTCTACATTGGGGCCCCAACTCGCGACTTGATCGCGTGGAATGAAAAACATGATGTGGGGATACCATGGTCCGTGGGCGTGGTTGAGGTGCCCCTCCTTCGAGAGCATGAAGCCGAACGCACCAGGCTCCGGCGGCTTGAAGCTGCCGTCGGCGAAGGCAGCTTTGGTTCTATCCGCCATTTGCTGCCGACTGAGGCCGGCCAAGGCCC
>JASHXG010000127.1 GCA_030043675.1 Vulcanimicrobiota bacterium | reverse complement strand
GAGCGCCGCGGCGGAAAATGCCTTCAAGGCCCGGCCATGACCGCGGCGAGCGCGGCACGCATTTGGTCGTAGGTCAACGCTCCGTCGAAGCCTTTCGCAACGATGCCGTTGCGACCGACGATGACGGTGGTCGGAAGACCGAGGGCGGCGTAGATGCGCCCGTAACGCTGACCGTCGTCGATCCAAATCGGGAAGCGAATCCCCAGTGACGCCGCAAACGTACGCGCTCGTTGCGCCGATTCTCCCTCGTTCACGCCGACGATCGCCACGCCACGATTCGCATTCGCCCCGGCGAGACGCTGCAAATCCGGCATTTCGGCGCGACACGGCGGGCACCAGGACGCCCAGAGATTCATGACCACGATCTTTCCGCGATACCGGGCCAGCGATACGGGTGAGCCGAGGTCGTCGCGCAACGCGAAGACCGGCGCCGATTGACCGACGAGGCCGGCGGGACCGCTGACCGTTTTCGACTGCGGAACGAAGAACGGCTTCAGCACCAGGATGGCGACGATCAGCGCCAGCAGCGCAATCAGCCAAACGACGTAACGATTTTCCAGGTTCCCCTCCTTTGGCAGCCGAAACGGCGACGGCGTGCCCGCCTCGATTCTCGACGGAAGAAGCCTCGCGGCCGACTTGCGCACCGAACTCCTTGCGCGTACGAGTGCGCTGCGCGAACGCGGGATTCATCCCAGGCTCGTGGTCGTCTTCGTCGGAGAAGAGGAATCGAGCCTGGCTTACGCGCGCAACCTGATACAGACGGGCGAGCGAGTGGGGATTACGGTCGAGATCGATGCCCTGGCACGCAACGCTTCGGCCGCCGAGGTGCGCGCGCGACTCGACCTCCTGCGGCGCGAAGACCGCACGCACGGCGTGATGCTCCAACAACCGCTGCCCGCGCACCTATCGATTCGCGAGATCGCCGACGCCATTCCGCAGCACAAAGACGTCGATGGAGCCAATCCCACAAATCAAGGGCATCTCGCCTTCGGCAGCGGCGCCGAGTTCGTGCCCGCGACGCCCGCTGCCGTGATGCTGCTGCTCGAGCGCAGCCCCCATTGGCCATTGCGCGGCCGCCGGGCGACGATGATCGGACGCTCGATCGTCGTCGGTGCGCCGGTCGCGATGCTGATGCTGGCGCAAGACGCCACCGTCGCGGTGCTGCACAAAGAGTCTGCGAGTCTGCAGCCCTACGTTCGGCTGTCGGAGGTCGTGGTGGTAGCGACCGGCGTTCCCGGCCTCATTCGCGGCGAGGATTTGATGCCGGGTGCGACCGTCATCGACGTTGGGACCACGTTCGTCCACGGCGAACTCAAAGGTGACGTTGACTTCGAGAGCGCCGTCGCCGTTGCAGGAGCGATAACGCCGGTTCCCGGCGGCGTCGGTCCGGTTACCAATGTCGCGCTCCTTCGCAATGTCGTCAAGGCGGCGGAGCGGCCCGTTAACGCAGGTTAGCCCTGCTGGTGCGCCCAAGCGGGCTTCGATGAAATCCATCCTGGATTCTTTAGAGGAAATGCATCGGGAACCGAACCCGGTTCTGCTGGAGCTGGAGCAGCGAGCGGTCGACGACGACGTGCCGATCGTCTCGCGCCAGACCGGCCGGCTGCTCTCGACGCTCGTTACCGCCATGCAGGCGAATCGGATTCTTGAAGTCGGCACCGGCTACGGTTACGCGACGCTTTGGATGGCGTTGGCACAGCCGCCGATCGGAAAGATCTGGACGATCGAGCCCGACACGCGCCGGTCGGCGGTTGCGCTCGAATATTTTCGGCGCGCCGGCGAAGACGACTATATCGAGAGTCTCAATACCCCCGCGCTGCTCTTGCTCGAGAACTTCCCGCAGCGTAACCTCGATATCGTCTTCATCGACGCGAACGCGAGCGACTACGAGGCGTACGTCCATCTCGCGATCCCGATGCTTAAGCTTTCGGGTCTGGTCATCGTCGGGAACTGCCTGCTCGACGGCATGCAGGACTTCATCCGGTATTTCCTGACGCATCCAGCGCTCGATGCGACGATCCTCCCGCTCGGTGACGGCACCTGCATCGGCGCCCGCAAGCAATGATTAGCGCGACCGCATTCAGGCATGCAATGCGTCACGTTCCGACCGGCGTCACGGTCGTCACCAGCCTCAAGGACGGCGAGCCGCGCGGCATCACCGTCAATGCCTTCGCCAGCGTCTCGCTCGAGCCGCCGTCGCTCCTGATCTGCGTCAATCGCGAAGCGCGCAGCTATCTCTTCATCTCCAGCTCGCGCATTTTCTGCGTGAACGTCTTGGCCGGCGAACAGCGCGACGTGGCCGACCACTTTTCCGGTAAGGTCCGCGAACGGCAGTTTGCGGAGATCGGTTACGACGTTGACGTCACCGGCGCGCCGGTCTTACGCGGCTCGATCGCACACTTTGATTGCGAGCTCGCGCAAGAGTATCACGTCGGCTCGCACTCCATTCTGGTCGGGCGCGTCGTCTCGTGCGATGCACGCGCCGGCTCGCCACTGGGTTATTTCAACGGCGGCTTCCACAATTTCGGAATTCATGTGGATTGACGCTCTTGCGCCTCGCTTCGGACGTGGGCGACTCGAAGCCGCTGCTCGGTCCGCCATCCAGGCTCCGCTCGCGCTGCACTGCTTTTTCGGGTCAGCAAGCTTTGAAACAGCCATCCATGGCTGGCCCGAAAAAGTCAGAGCCTTCTCGTCGCCCACATCCGTCGCTCGCGCAAACAGCTTCGGAACCACCCGTCCGAACACGACGACATCATCGACGCCTTAGCTCTAGGGCTAGGCGACGAACGCGTGAAGCGAACAGTACCGGCGCCGGTACGTCCTAAACTCCTCGACGCGAACGCCGCGGCGTGGTGTTCGCGAGCGCAGAAGTGGAAGGTACGGTTATGGTCGAGAGTCTCATTACCGGAATCCAGCCTGAATGAGCTCGCGCCTGATCGTCGAAGCCTAAAGCATGGGAGCTGCGCGGCTTTCTATCTTCACAACTTTTGTCGTCATGCTCGTGTTTTCAGTCCTGGCTTGGCGTTTCGCTATACACAAGTCTTGGGGAATCTCGATCGGCGCCGCCCTGTGCGTAGCCGCTGGTGGCACGCTCGCGGGGTACCTTGCCCTGCGGCTCGCCGATTCGCATAAGCCGCCGGAGACACGCTGGTAGAGTAACGGAACTCAAGTCATTAGGTGTCTTGGATGATTCTCGAGACGTTTGCGGTGGGGCCGCTGGCCTGCAACTGCACGATCGTTGCGGATGAAGCGAGCCGTGAGGCCGTCGTCGTCGACGGCGGCGACGGCGTGGACGAGGTCGTCGAACGTTTGCAACGGCGCGGGCTGCACGCGACATTGTTGGTGCATACCCACGCGCACATCGACCACATCGGCGACTTGGGCCGGCTGCGCGAGCTCAGCGGCGGTCGCGGCCTACTGCATCCTGCGGACTTGCCGCTCTACCAAGCCCTGGCGTTGCAGGCGCAGTGGATCGGCCTTCCCGTAGCGCCTCGCGTCGTTGCCCTCGACGGCGAGCTGCGCGACGGCACGACGCTGCACGCCGGAGCGCTGCGCCTGGACGTGCTGCACACGCCCGGCCATACGCCCGGCAGCGTCTGTTTCGCGGTTCGCAGCGAGGCGCCGCAACCGACGCTGTTGACCGGGGACACGCTTTTCGCGGGTTCGATCGGCCGTTGGGACCTCGGCGGCACGTCGATGGAGGACATCGTTCACTCCATTGCGACCAAGTTGATGCATTACGCCGACGCGACGCCAGTGATACCGGGACACGGCGAGTTCACGTCGATCGGCGTCGAGCGCAGGTCCAATCCGTACCTTCGTGCATGACGGCGGGAACGCGCGTGCGACGACTCTTCGTGGGCATCGAGCTCGATCGGACGGCGCGCGCCGCATGCGCGGCCGCGGCCGAGCAGCTGCGCGCAAGCGGGTTTGCCGCCCGATACGAGGAGTCCGGCAAGCTGCACGTCACGCTGGCCTTCTTGGGTAACGTTGCCGCGTCGGAGTACGATGCGATCGCTGCCGCGCTGGCAGGCGCGACCGCGCGCTGCGCGCCCTTCGTGGTGACGCTCGATAAGCTCGGTGCTTTTCCGCACGAACGCAAGCCGCGCGTCGTCTACATCGGCGCTCGCGAGCAAGGCCAAGCGTTCCGATCGCTCGCGCAGAGCGTGCGCGCAGCCTACCTCGCCCTTGGATTCACCTTCAAAGAGGACGCGGTCGCGCATGTGACGATCGCGCGCGTCAAGGAAGCGCGTCGTCCGCTCCCGATGCTCGACTTTGCACCCGTCTGCGTCGGCGTCGAGCGCGTCACGCTGTTCGAGTCGATCTTCGACGCGGAGAAAAACACCTCGCGCTACCTAACGAGCGCAAGCGTGCCGCTTTCTAGCGGAGATTGATGACGAGCTTGTTCTTTTCGCCGTTTGAAGACGGCGCCGGCGTCTGCACCGGAGCTTCGCTCGCCGGCGAGCGCGGCATAACGGCGTAATCGGCAACCGCCCCGCTGGCGACCTTTCCGCGATAGTCGCCAATGGCTACGTGCAATGCCTCGAGGGCTCGCTCGGGGTAATCCTTCTTCTTCTCGGGATATCCATCGAGCTGCGCTTCAACTTGTGCGGTCGTGATCGCGGCGGCTTCATCGATCGTTTTCCCCTTCGCGAGCTCGACGACCAAGCTGCACGTCGCCGTGCCGAAGCCGCAGCCGGTCGTGAAGTACGAGATGTCCTCGATAACCGCACCAGGCCCGACCTTTAGGAAGAAGTTGTACATATCGCCGCAGGAGTCGCTGAAGTACTCCCCGCTTGCCGTCGGGTTCTCCATGGTGCGAAAACCGCTGCGTTCCTCGACCAGGCGTTGAAACTTTGGAAAATCCATTAGACGTTTTAACCCTCTACTTTGAGCCGGCGACGGCAGGTCGCATCTCGAAGCGGCATTCTTTGCCGCCGTGCGCGAGCGATTCGGTTTGCACGTGTTCGCCGATCGTTTCGTCGATGACGTGGTGAATGACCTGGCACACTTCGGGATTCTCTTTGGCGGCATCGGAGTACGGACAGCAATGCTCGTGTAGAGCAAAACCGCCGTCGATCAAGTTATATTCGGCGACCACGCCGCCTTTGCGCAGCATCTCGGTGAGCTGCGCGACCCTCTGCTCCGGGTCCTCGGCCGTAATCGATCGGCGCGCCCGCTCGATCGCGCGCCTAGAGAGCCCAGCGAAGATCTGCTCGACGGCCGGCGTGCCGAACTGGCTGCGCAGCTCGCGCAGCACCGCGGTGAGCATCTTGTCGTAGCCCTGGGGGAAGAGCTTGTCGGCATCGGGGGTCAGCGAGAACTCGTACGTCGGTTTGGTCGGTCCACGCCGAACGGGGCGCTCGGCCACCAAACCGTCACGCTCCAAAACGACCAGCTGCTGGCGGACCGCATTCGGTGAGAGTCCAAAGGAGCGAGCCAAATCGGCCGCGGAAGCGGAGCCGCGGCGGCGCAGCTCGCTTACGATTTTGCCGCGAGTCGTCTGGAAGAAGCGATCAGCATGCATCGTCGGCGCTAATCCTAGCACGAAAACCGCGAGATAGTAAAGTTTTTCCTTGACTTTCTAAGAGAGCCTCGGCTACGATAAATCGCATGTCCGAAGGCCTTCGCATTCACGACCTCCGTTGCAGCGTCGACGGCGGCGAGATCCTCAAAGGAATCGATCTTACGATCGAACCCGGCCGCGTCCACGCCCTGATGGGACCGAATGGCAGCGGCAAGTCAACGCTCGCTTTCTCGCTCACCGGTCACCCGAAATATGAGGTGACCGGCAGCGTGCTGCTCGACGGTGAAGATTTGCTGGCCCTCGCGCCCGACAAGCGGGCCCGCGCCGGCCTCTTCCTCTCCTTTCAATATCCGGCTGCGATTCCGGGCGTCAAGGTCGCGAACTTTCTCCATGCCGCGCGTCAGGCCGAACGCCCGGGCGACCTCCCCCCGGCTAAGTTTCGCGCCCTGCTGCTCGAGAAGATGGATCAGCTCGGCATCGATCCGTCGTTCATGGGACGCTATCTCAACGACGGCTTCTCCGGCGGTGAAAAGAAGCGCCTGGAGATGTTGCAGCTCGCCGTTCTGGCTCCAAAATACGCCATTCTCGACGAAACGGACTCCGGCCTGGACATCGACGCTCTCAAAGACGTTGGCGACTCTATCGCGGCGCTGCGCGCAAGCGATGAGGGACGAAACACCGGCTTTCTCATCATCACGCACTACCCACGCATCCTGCAATATGTAATTCCCGACGTCGTGCACGTCATGATCGGCGGCCGCATCGTGAAGACGGGAGGCCACGATCTCGCTCACCGAATCGAACGCGAGGGATACGACGTTCTGCGCGAGGAGGCGGGCGCTGTTGCCTAATTCGGCGGTCGCGTCGCCGAACGAGCTCTATGACGTCTTGAGTTCATTCGACGGTGCGCTCCTCTCACGCGAAGAGCGTGCGCATGCCCTCGACCGCTTCTTCGCGCTGCGCAGCGGACGCGAGAAGCCCGGACGTTTCTGGCGCGTTGACCTCGATTCGATCGCGCCCGACCCAGGTACGGTCGACGCCACGAGCGCGAGCTTGCAGATCGACAGCCATGATTCGCGCGTGCTCGTCTGCGATCTGGCCACGGCCGCGCGCGATCATCCGCAGCTTCTTGCGCGCGCGTTCGCAACGACCGGCGTTGATGCCACGAAATTCGGTGCCCTTGCGCGAGCTTTTGCAGGGCTGGGTGCGTTCATCTACCTGCGCGCCGACGTTGACTGCAACGATCCGATCACGATCGCGTATGCGCCGCCTCCCGGCTCGGCCATCTTTGCGCACACCATCGTGCTCGCCGAGCACGGCGCGCGAGCCACGATCGTCGAGCGAATCGGGGGCGGTGAAGGCGCATTTTTCTGCGGTGTCAGTGAAGTCGTTACCGAAGAGCGGGCGCAGCTTCTCTACGCGGTCGTGCAGCATGCCGGCGCCGGCGGCCGCGTCATCTCGAGTCGAGCGATGCGTCCCGGCCGGGATGCCGAGGTCGCTTGGGCGTCGGCAGAGCTCGGGGGCGATCTGGCCGCGAGCGATCTCTCGATCGCGATCGAACATCCCGGAGCGCGAGCGGAAGTCACCGCCCTGTTCTTTCCGCGCGCCGCCGAGCACGTCGACGTGGTAAGCACCGTCGAGCACCGTGCCGGTGAGGCGACGTCGGAAACGCTCATCAAGTCGGCGGCGACGGACTCCGGCCAAGCTCGCTTTCTCGGCAACATTCGTATCGCAGCGCACGCCCAGGGTAGCGATGCCCGCCTGCGCGATGATGCCCTACTGCTCTCGCGCAACGCGCATGTCGACTCCGTTCCCGCCCTCGAGATCGGTGCCAACGACGTCAAGGCCTACCATGGCGCGACGGTCGGAGCCATCGACGAAGAGCAAGTCTTCTATGTGGAAAGCCGCGGGATCGACCGCAACGCCGCCGAGCGAATGATCGCGCTCGGGTTCTTCGAGCCGGCGATCGAGCGCTTTCCCACGGAATCGTTGCGTAGCGAGATCCGGCGCACTCTGGCGGAGAAGCTGTCATGAAGGAACTGCTGCGCCCCTCGCCGTTCGACTCCCCTCAGGGTGACAAAGAGAAGTTAGAACGCATCATCGCAGATTTCCCGATTCTCGCGCGGCCGACATCGCGCGGAAAGCGTTTGGTCTACCTCGACTCCGCGGCAACCTCGCAAAAACCGCGTGTCGTGATCCAAGCGCTGGTCGACTATTACGAACAGTACAACGCGAACATCCATCGCGGCGTTTACGAAATCGCCGCGCGCGCGACGGCCGAGTTCGAAGAGGCGCGCGTCAAGCTGGCGCGTTTCATCGGCGCCGAGGTCGATGAAGTCGTCTGGGTGCGCAACACGACCGAGGCGATCAATCTCGTCGCCTATTCGTGGGGCGATACCAATCTGCGAGCGGGTGACGCGATTTTGTTGACCGAGCTGGAGCACCATTCCGACCTGGTCCCGTGGCAACTGCTCGCGCAGCGACGCGGCGCCGAGCTGCGCTTCATTCCGGTGGACGAACGCGGGTTTCTCGTTCTCGACGACCTGGACCGCCTGCTCGACGGCTGCAAGCTGGTCGCGATCGCGCACGTCAGCAACACGCTCGGCACGATCGCACCGCTCGAAACGGTAATCCGGCGCGCCCACGCCGCGGGTGCGGTGGTTCTCGTCGACGGCGCGCAGGGCGCTCCGCATCTCGAGCTCGACGTCAAGGCGCTCGACGCGGACTTCTACACGTTTAGCGGACATAAGATGCTCGGCCCGACCGGGATCGGCGTGCTCTACGGCAAGAGCGCGCTGCTCGAGTCCATGCCGCCCTTCGACGCCGGGGGCGACATGATTCGCAGGGTTGGATTCGCGCATACGACCTTCGCTGCGCCGCCGCGCCGATTCGAGGCGGGCACCAGCAACATCGCCGACGCGATCGCGTTCGGCGTCGCGACTGAGTACCTCCGAGCGGTTGGCATGGGGTGGGTTCGCGAACACGAACGCGCGCTCACGGCCTATGCGCTCGAGCGTCTTGCCGCGTTTGAGCCACGCGGGTTGGCGATCTACGGGCCGCGTGATCCGGCGTTCATCTCCGGCGTGATATCGTTCAATTTCGCGGACATCCACGCGCACGATCTCGCGTCGATTCTGGATACCGAGGGCGTCTGCGTTCGGGCCGGACACCACTGCACGATGCCGCTGATGGAAAAAATGGGCTGGGCCGCAACCGCGCGGGCATCGTTCTACCTGTACAACACGGAGGCGGACATCGACGTGCTCTGTGACGGAATCGAGAAGGCGGCGCGCGTCTTCGGCTTATAGTATTTAATGGATGACTT
>JASHXG010000126.1 GCA_030043675.1 Vulcanimicrobiota bacterium | reverse complement strand
GTGCACGATCGGGTTGCCTGCCTGTTCCGCGAGCTGGGCTCCCGCAAACGAACCGACGCCGAGGATCAGCATCGTTACGAGCAGCGCTCGCCCCGCGCGTTGCTGCCCCGTCATCCGCCCGAAAAGCAGCGGAAAGGCCGCCGGGATCAGCCAGATCGCAAGCAGCTCGAATAGGTTCGTAATGCCGTCGGGGTTCTCGTTCGGCGACGCCGAGTTGGCGCCGACGAACCCCCCACCGTTGCCGCCTAGCAGCTTGGGTGCCTCTTGAGATGCCATCGGGCCGCCGGTAATGCTCTGCGTGAAGCCCTGCGCGTTGACTGCCGTGAGATAGCGCGAAAAGTTTTGAGGGATGCCTTGCGACGCATAGAGCAGCCCGAAGAGCACGCAGAGGGGCAGCAACACGCCGTACAGACTGCGCGTGCAATCGACCCAAAAATTACCGAGCGTCGCGGCATTCTTACGGGCGAATCCGCGAATCACCGCCACGCCCGCGGCCAAACCAATCGCCCCGGCGACGAAGTTCAACCACGCCAGCGCCCCCATCTGCGAGAGGTAGCTCATCGTGTTCTCGCCGCCGTAGAACTGCCAGTCGGTGGTGGTGACGAAGCTGACCGCAGTGTTCCAGGCGATCCACGGATCGACGTTCGAAAATCCTTGCGGATTGAAGAATGACCCGTGCCACTGCTGCGTGCGCATGATGGCGTAGCCGGCGAGGGTGGCGACAAGTGAGAGAGCGAGCGCGGCAACGGTGTACTCGGCCCATCCCATCTCGTGCTCGGGATCGATCCCGCACCATCGGTAGAGAACGGCTTCAGCTCGCCATCGCACCGGCGCCTCGAAGAGCCGCTGCATGTAGCGCGCCAGCGGTGCGGCTGCCAAGAGCAGCACCATGAGGAAGACGGCTGCATTGAACCAGGGCATGTTGTACGGCAATTATAGGAGAGAAGCTGCGAGCGCGGCAGCGTCCTAACGGATCATCCGTTCGGCGGCTGGCGCCGCCAGAACGCGCAATCGTAAGCTTGAGAGGTGATGCTTGACTTCTCGATCCGGCGCGTCATCGGCGCGGGCGCGATGCTCGCCTGCGCGTTCGCGCCACTGACCGCGCGCGCACAGAGCACGCCCTCGCCCTCACCCGCACCGCTGTTGCAGCCCAGCGCCGCGCCTTCCGGCGCCCCGGTGCGGCGTGCCTTGCCGCAGCCGTTTGATCCGCTCTTCCCGAGCGGCGGAGAGTTCCTCGGTCCGACGATCGGCGTTCCAACCGCAGCAGGCCTACGCGCGTATGGGTGGATCGATCCTGGCGTCGAGATAAGCACTTCTCAGTTCTCGAATTATCCGCTAACGTACAACGACGTTCCGAACCAGCCGCAGCTCGATCAGTTCGTGCTGCGTTTCGAGCGCCAACCCGACACGACGCAGACCGATCACTTCGACTGGGGCTTCCGTTTGAGCAACCTATACGGAGTAGACTATCGCTGGACGACGATGCAAGGCGTGTTCAGCGATCAGCTGTTGCTTCGCAACCAAACCAACGGTTACGATCCCGTCGAAGCGTACGGCATCCTCTACTTTCCGCGGTGGGGCGAAGGAACGACGCTCGAGGTCGGGCGCTACATTTCGCCACCGGACATCGAGGCGCAATTGGCACCGCAGAACTTTCTGTACACCCACTCGCTGATGTTCGATTTCGACGCCTATACCCAGATGGGAGCGCTCTTTTCCACCAAGCTCAGTAATTATTGGACGATTCAATATGGGGTACATTGCGGCGACGACACGGCATGCTGGAACGGCTCGCAGCACTTCCCTACCTTCCTGCTAATCGGACGCTGGGTCTCGCATTCCAACCGCGATTCCATACTCTTCGGCGTCGATTCGCACTCCTTTGACGGTTCGAACTTCAAGACGTACGAATACGGCACATACTACAGTCAGATTACGCATATGGTCGAACCGCTCATTTGGGGCCACGACGACCTCCAGCAGCAGAACGTCACCTGGACGCACGTCTTTAACCCGGAGTTCCAAAACGAGCTCGAGGGCTATTACATCTACGAGCACAACGCGTACGTCGGTGGAACGATCAACAACTACAACGTCGCCGGCGGCGGTCCCCTCTACCTCGGCGCGGGCGGCGGCCCGGGCGCATTTCTCCCTGGGTTGTCGGAAGCGGTTGGAGCGGTCGATTATCTGGCGTACAAGTTTTCGCCCAACGACTTTGCGGTCTTCCGCCTCGATTACCTCAACGATCCTCGCGGTGAGCGCTCTGGCTTTGCGACCTCATACGGCAGTCTGACGTGGGGCATCACTCACTACATCAATCCAAAGCTGATGATGCGACCCGAGTTTCGCATCGAAAAGGCGTTCAGGCCGGGCGTGTTCCCGTGGGACAACGGCACGAAAGCCTACCAGACGACGTTCGGCATGGACGCGATCCAGTTCTTCGGGAACGATAACTGAGGCGGCGTCACGCGGCGCTTTCTGCTGGTTGCAGGCCTGGTACTCGGCGCTCTGACAAGTGCGGCAACTGCCTGGGCGCAGAGCCCGGCGCCGTCGCCGACGCCTGCGCCTGCAAGCGACCCGTGCGGGCCGATCTCTACGCTCGTCGATCGGCCGACGGTCACGACCTCACCCTGTACCGTACGTCCGCGTCATGCGCTGCTGGAGACCGGTTGGTCGAACACGGTGACGACCGGTCCCGGCGGAGGGAATGCGGCAACGTACCCGCAGGCCTTTCTGCGCATCGGAACGTTCGATCCGCACCTCGAGTTCACGGTCGGAGCGCCATCGTTCGATCGCTCCTCGGTGGGCGCGAGCTTGGTCGACGGATGGAGCGACTCGAACGTCGGCGCCAAGTACGAGCTGGGCTACACGTCCAAAGCCGTGTGGGGTGTAGGCACGGTGGTCTCGTTCCCAACGGGGGACATCCCGTTCACCGCGGGCCGCACGCAGTATAGCGGCGACTTCAACTGGACCTACACGCTAAACTCGACCTGGAGTTTGGCGGGCACGGTCAGCGCGAACGCGTTGAGCGCGTTCACCGCTCCGGGCCGCGTCGCCTCATATTTTGCCTGGGTGCCCTCGCTCGTCGTTTCGGCCGCCTTACCGCAGAGCTCGTCGTTCTTCGCCGAGTACGCGTACTACAGCCGTGCCGCTCCCAACCTTGGAGCCAAAAGCCTCATCGACGGCGGCTACATCCACGATCTGGGTCCCAACTTGCAGTTGGACGTGGAGTATGGCGATTCACCGACGCCGCTCGCCGGGCAGACGCAGCACTACGTCGGCGCCGGGCTCTCGGTGCTCTATTAAGCGATTCCGGCGCCGTCCATTCGGATCATCCGTTCGGCGGCTGGCAGCGGCGGTGCGTCCAGGTATGCTTAGAGGCGAGATGTTGCTCGAAATAGGGATCATCGCGCTAACCCTCGTGTGCTTTGCCGTGCTGGACCTGTACGTCCTGGGCTGCGAGAAGGTGTAAGGCCTTGCAGTTCGACGACGTGCTCGGCCTCGTTCTCACGTTGGCGGGCCTGGTTTATCTCGTCTTCGCCATGCTCCGTCCGGAGAAGTTCTAGCGCGCCATGACCGCAATCGGCTGGCTTCAGGCGATCGTCTTCTTCCTGATCGTCCTCGCGCTGACAAAGCCCCTTGGCCTCTACATGGCCCGCGTCTTCCAGGGCGAGCGCACGTGGCTGAGCCCGGTCTTCGCGCCGGTTGAGAAGGCCGTCTATCGGATCTGCGGCGTTCGCGAAGACGAGGAGATGACGTGGTACGCGTACGCGCTCTCGATGCTGGCCTTTTCGCTGATCGGCCTGGCCTATCTCTATGTCCTGCTGCGCACGCAGAAGTGGCTGCCCTTCAATCCGCAGCACATCGATAACATGACGCCGGACTTGGCCTGGAACACTGCCGTCAGCTTTACGACCAACACCAACTGGCAATTCTATTCGGGCGAGACGGCGATGAGCTACCTCTCGCAGATGGCAGGCCTGGCGTGGCACAACTTCGTCTCGGCCGCGACCGGAATCGCGATCGCGGTTGCAATCGTTCGCGGCCTGACACGCACCAACTCCAAGACGTTGGGGAACTTCTGGGTCGACTTGACGCGCTGCTCGCTCTACGTGCTGCTCCCGATCTCGATCGTGGTGGGGCTCTTCCTGGTCTCGCGTGGCGTACCGCAAAACTTCCATGCCTATCAGGGCGTGACGTCGCTCGAGGGCTTCTCGCAGTCGATCACCGGCGGTCCGATGGCCTCCCAAGAGGTCATCAAGGAGCTCGGCACCAACGGCGGGGGTTTCGTGAACGCCAACTCCTCTTCGCCGAACGAGAACCCTACGCCGCTAACCAATCTGATCGAGATGCTCTTGATCTTTTCATTGGGCGCCGGCCTCACGTACATGTACGGCAAGATGGTCAAAGATACGCGCCAAGGCTGGGCGATCTTCACCGCCATGTCGATTCTCTTCTTCGCCGGCTTCACGCTGGCGTATTGGGCGGAAGCGGCCGGCAATCCGATGGTCCATCAGCTGGGCGTGACCGGCCCCAATATGGAGGGCAAGGAGTGCCGGTTCGGCGCCGCAACCTCGGCACTCTTCGCGACGGTGACCACCGACACGTCCTGCGGCGCCGTGAACTCGATGCACGACTCCTTCATGCCGCTTGGCGGGCTCGTGCCGCTGGTCGACATGCAGTTGGGCGAGATCGTCTTCGGCGGCGTCGGCAGCGGATTGTACGGCATGATCGTCTTCGTCGTGTTAACGGTTTTCATCGCTGGCCTGATGGTTGGGCGGACGCCGGAGTATCTCGGGAAAAAAGTCGAACGCCACGAGGTGCAGTTCGCGATCTTGGCGGCACTGGTGACGCCGGTGCTTTGCCTGGTGCCGACCTCAATAGCGGCCGTACTGCCGGCCGGCTTAGCGACGCTGAGTAACGCGGGCCCGCACGGCTTTTCCGAGATCCTCTATGCGTTCACGTCGACCAACGCCAACAACGGCTCGGCCTTTGCGGGCTTGGGACCGAATCTCTTCTACAACCTGACGACCGGCGTCAATATGATGTTCGGACGCTTCGCGGTGGCCGTGCCGGCGCTGGCACTGGCGGGCGCCCTGGCCGGCAAGAAATCGGTTCCCGAAAGCTCCGGCACGTTCACGACGCATTCACCGATCTTCGTCGCACTGCTGATCGGCGTGATCATCATCGTCGGCGCGCTCACGTTCCTTCCCGCCGATGCACTGGGACCGATCGTCGAGCACCTGCTCGTGCTCCAAGGAAAGACGTTCTAAGTGGCAGGTCATTCATGCTGAGCCAGAGACGCCTCGAGCGCCGGCCCAAAGCGCGTTCGCTCTTCGATCGCGCAATCATCGTGCGCGCGATCGGGGATTCGTTCAAGAAGCTCGATCCGCGCTGGCAGGCTCGCAACCCGGTGATGTTCGTGGTCGAGGTCGGCGCGGCTGCGACGACGATCTTCCTGGTGCGTGACTTGATCAGGCACACTGGTTCGGCGGGCTTCGATTTCGCGATCGCTGCGTGGCTGTGGTTTACGGTGCTCTTTGCGAACTTCGCGGAGGCGGTCGCCGAGGGCCGGGGTAAAGCGCAAGCCGACTTCCTGCGTCGCACGAAATCCGATACGTATGCTCGATTACTGCGCGACGGTTCGGTCGAGGAGCGCGTGCCGAGCACGAGTTTGCGCAAAGGCGATCGTTACGTCGTAGAAGCCGGTGAGATCGTCCCGGCCGACGGGGACGTGCTCGAGGGTGCCGCAACCATCGACGAATCGGCGATCACCGGCGAGTCTGCGCCGGTCATTCGCGAATCGGGCGGCGATCGCAGCGCCGTGACCGGCGGAACGCGCGTGCTCTCCGACCGGATCGTGGTGCGCGTGACGGCCAACCCCGGCGAGAGTTTTCTCGATCGCATGATCGGCCTAGTCGAGGGCGCCGAGCGGCAGAAGACGCCTAATGAGATCGCGCTTTCAATCCTCCTGGCCGGGCTAACGATCATCTTCCTGATCGCGGTCGCGACGCTTTCGCCGTTCTCGCTCTATGCGGGCACGCATCAAAGCGTTACCATTCTCATCGCGCTGCTCGTCTGCCTGATTCCCACCACGATCGGCGGGTTGCTCTCGGCGATCGGGATCGCGGGCATGGATCGCGTGATGCAGCGCAACGTGCTTGCGATGAGCGGCCGCGCCGTCGAAGCGGCCGGCGACGTCGATACGCTGCTGCTCGACAAGACCGGCACGATCACGCTCGGCAATCGCCAGGCCGTCGAAATTATCACCTCCGACGGCATCGACGCGAAGGACGCGGCGCGCATCGCCTACCTTTCGTCGCTGGCCGACGAGACGCCGGAGGGCCGGTCGATCGTGGCACTCGCGCAGCAGCTCGGTACGCGCAACGGCGAAGCGCCGGCCGGGTCGGTTTTCGTTCCCTTCAGCGCCTACACGCGCATGAGCGGACTGGATCTCGTCGACGGAACGAAGATCCGCAAGGGAGCCCCCGATTCGGTTCTGG
>JASHXG010000125.1 GCA_030043675.1 Vulcanimicrobiota bacterium | reverse complement strand
TCTCGTCCAGGACGATGAGCAGTTGCCCGCGGTGCACGGGCTGGTTGGTATCGACCAAGATATGGTCGATCTTCTCATCGATCTTACTCGTCACCGCAACCGTATCGGCATCGATGCGCGCGTCGTCGGTGCTCTCGTGCGAGAGCATGTGGAGCAGCCACGGCACGCCCCAGATGAGCAGCAAGATTACCGCCACGATGGCGCCGAGCGCGAAAAAGATTCGCTTACGCGGCCCGGTTCTCGTCACTTCAGGCTCTTGCGGCGGCGCTTCGGCCACATGCCGGCCCGTGCCGTTGGGCGGCGAGGAGGGTACGGTCTTCTGCTGATCTGCCTCGCGCGTGTCCATTACTTGTTCCTTACCCCATTGAGAAAAACGTCGATATAGAGGCGTAACGCGGCGTCGGTATCACTGACGTGAAGCTCCGAGTCGGGAAACTTCTTACGCGCCAGCGCGTGCATGAAAACAAGACCCAAAAAGACCAGCGCCAGTTGCTGGGCATCGCCCCGCAGCTCGCCTGCTGCGACGCGCTGAGCCATGAAGTCGGCGAGAATCGCCAGGATCGCGAGTTGCGGCCGCCAGGCGGTGGTGGCGAAGACGTCCTTGTCGTACTCCTCCTCCGCCATCGACCAGCGAATCATGTCGCGGTTGGCCTCGAAGCGAGCAAACATTAACTGGCCCAGCGTGAGCAGATCCTCCTCGAGGGGCCCGTTCAGGTGCGCGGCGACGTCCTGGAGCTGGACGTAGCCGCAAAAGTGTTGCGCGCACGCGAGCAGCAACGCCTCTTTGGTGCCGAAATGGCGAAAGAGCGTCGCCTCATTGACGCCTGCCACGTCGGCGATCTCGCGCGTCGTGGCGCCGCGGCGGCCTTTGCGCCCGATGACATCGCGGGCGGCCGTCAGGATCCGCTCGCGCGTCTCTTCCGGTGAGGCCGAACGCGTCGTTTCGGCGATGCGATGCGTCTCGATCATGGCGTGCGCACCGTGGGTGGCGTGATTCCTACATTGGTTTGATAGTCGCCATACGAGGCATCGGCCAGCGCGTGAACGTGCGGAATGTCGATCGTCGCGTGCTGCGTCGAGACTACCGAGAACGACCCTTGCTGACCGTACTGCTGCGTCATGGTGATCTTGCCGCCACTGGTGTAATACCACTCCATCTGCATCAACGCATAGGTCGACTGATCGACGTACGCAAGTGAGTGGTCGAGAATGTCGCTGTGAATCTTCTTCGTGAGCCGCAAGACGATCATCGGACGGCCGTTCAGCCAGCTCGTGCCGGCAACGACGACGTTCTGGTCTCGCTCCCAGGCGACCGGATTGCCGACATCATCGAAAAGCCGTTGGAAGCCGCGTGCATAACCTGGTACCCGGTCGAAGACGACGAAATAGGTCCCAGGCCGCTTGAAATACGACGTGCCGTCGAGCTTGGGCGCCAAGAACGGAAAGTTGAGCATTCGCACGTTTACGTGAAAGCGCGCCCGGTACGTTTGCAGTGCCGGATTGCGATCTGCCATGCGCGCGATGATCGAATGGGCGTCGGTAGAGATCGTAAACGCGCTGTTGTCGCCCGGGCCGGCCCCGATGCTGCCGAGCGCGATCCCGGCCGCAGCCAGCGTCGTTACCAAACGCATCCGTTACGCCGCCTCCGCTTGAACGAGCGCGAAGATACGGTCGAGCGCGGTGACCGAGAGCGTGCGTAGAACGTCCGGCTTGCTCGAACGCAGCGCCACGTCGCCGCCCACCGAGCGCGCTTGGCGCAACAGCGAGATCAACCCGCGGACGCCCTCGGTATCGAGGACGTCGAGCGAGTCGAGGTTGAGGACGACGCGTTCGGCTCCGTTTTCGAGCGCGGTTTGAACGGCCGCCTCGAGGTCCGGATAGGCTTGGGGACGGTACTCGATGGTAACGGATTCCATGGTCTGCTAGAATGCCTCGCTCCGCAAAGGGTTGCAAGTACGTACTTGCATGCATAGCCTACCATGGAATCCCGGTGAGTGCAAGTGCTTGCACGCACCAGTCTGCTTACATCGTACTCTTACTATGGCGGTGCCCCGCTCCGCCGGCCGGGCGGAAGCCCTGCGCGGTGGCCTGCGATGGGCAGAGGTACTCCCCATGCTTGGTGTTACCGTATGCGGGATCGCCCGGCTCGTGATAGACCTTGGTCTTGAGGTTGACCCAGACCGCCTGCACGGCCCCGCAGTTCGGCTTCACGGCCATCGCATTAGCCGCACCGGTGGCTGCGTTGCTCATCGCGTTGTGAGCGGAGTTGGCCATCGAGCCGGCAGCTTGCCCTGCGGCCTGTCCGGCGTTGTTTGCCGCAGTGCTCATCGCGTTGGCCGCCGTGGCCGCCGCCTGGGCGGCGCTGTTCGCGGCATTGTTCGCGGCGTTCTTGCCGCTGTTGCAGCCGGCCGCGCCGAGGCCCGCCAACGCGAGCAGCGTGATGATTGCGATCGTTCGATTCTTCATGAGCTCCCTCCGACTGAAGTATCAGGGGAGAAGCCGCTTCGCGATGGCCGCCACCGCATCCCCGGCCGCGCGGGCCAGCGGCGACGGCTCGCCGCTGAAGCGGCGCCGGCCACCTACGAAGGTCGCCTGGACCCAACCATCTTCCCCACGATAGACGAGCTCGCTGAGGGGGCGAGCCCAGGGGTCGATCTTCGCAGCGTCGAGCACGACGTAGTCGGCCCAAGCGCCGGGCCCCAGATCGCCGGCCGCGATCGCGAGCGCCCGAGCGCCCGTCGTCGTTCCGAGCGCGAATGCCGTCGACGCGTCGAGCGCTCCGGCATCGAGCCGCCGCAGCTTCTGCAGCAGCGCTGCGGCGCGCATCTCGTCGATCAGCGACGGTTTGACGTCGGCGTCGGTTCCGAGACCGACGGGGACGCCGGCAGCGAGCAATCCGGCGACGTCGCAGATGCCGTCGCCGAGGTATTGATTGGTCACCGGGTTGTGCACGACGCTGGCTCCGCGTTGCGCAATCAGCGCCCGCTCTTCTTCACTGATGTAAATCGCATGGATCGCCACCGTACGTTCATTCAGCGCGCCCAGCCTATCGAGCAGCCGGACCGGCGTCGTTCCAAAGTGACGGAGCGTTTCTTCGCCCTCGTAGGCCGCTTCGGCAACATGGACGTGCAGCATGCAATCCAGCTCGCGCGCGAACTCCGCCGCCGCGCGCACCATCTCCGGCGATGCCGCGTGGAGCGAATGCGGAGCCACGCAGACGTTGGCGTCGGGATAGCGTTCGATGAGCTCGCGCGTTCGTGTCGCCGCAAGCTCGACCGTTTCGCGGAACTCGGGCGGCGCGTAGGGCGCGTCCATCCACGTTCGCGCGAAGACCAAGCGGATCCCGGTCTCGCGCGCCGCGGCGATCGCCGCCTCGGCATGCTCGTTGCCGGCGCCGTTCAAATAGAAGAACTCCGCAACCGTCGTGATCCCGGCCGCAAGCATCTCGGAGAACGCCGCGACGAAGGTCCAATAGACATCCTCGGGTGTCAGGCGCGGCACCACGCGATAAAGCGCGTCGCTGCGCCATTTTGCGAAGGCCCAGTCATCGGCCCAACCACGCAACAGAATTTGATACGCGTGGCTGTGTCCGTTGATGAAGCCGGGAACGACGAGCCGGTCAGCTGGAAATGCGCGTGCCTCGAGGTCACGTGCCCCGTCGCGCACCTCGAGGAAATCGCCGCCCGCCGCGATCGCACCGTCGCGCACGACGAACGCGTAATCCTCGCGCAGCTCGCCCGACACGATCGCCCGCGCGCACCGCACGAGCTCGCTTACTCCCGGTGTCATCCTGAGCCCGTCGAAGGATGACAAAGCCGGCCACGCTTTACGACGCAGGTCGCGAGATTGCCGCCGAACTGCCAGCCAAACTCGTCGGGCGACTCGATCTGCAGCGCGACGAAATCGGCCGGCCCGCCGGCGCGCAGCGATCCCGCAGCGGTGCGCAGCGAATGCGCCGCGGCGCGCGTCACGCCATAGAGCGCCTCCGCCGCCTGGAGGCCGAAGAGCTTGCGTCCGAAGTATGCGACCGTCTGCAGGTTAAAACACGGCGACGTTCCCGGATTGTAATCGCTCGCGAGCGCGACCTGAGCGCCGGCGTCCAGCAACGCGCGAACCGGGGCGCGCTTGGGCAGATCGAGATAGGCGATCGTCGCCGGACAGGCTACCGCCACGATACCGCGTTGCGCGATCG
>JASHXG010000124.1 GCA_030043675.1 Vulcanimicrobiota bacterium | reverse complement strand
GAAAGTGACGCGCTTTTGCGCGCGTCCTTCGAGCAGGCATAATGAAACCTCGCTAAAGGCTAGTTGTATTTGAAAGGAGCGTTTAGCGAGGATTGGGCGGCGCGCGCTTGCCGTAAACGTGTGAAGAATCGGCAGCGTAACAAACGGTGGCTAAGCTAGGCCGTCGCGAGTGCGAAACGCACGCCAGTGGCGTGTTCGCGCAGCGGAGCAGAAAAGAGATCGTCAGAACAATTCGGGCGTGAGCATCGGCAAGCCACGTGCAAACCGCGCGCAGCACGGCGTTGGCTGCCACGCTAAACAGCGCGATCACGCCCAGCCCGAATACCGGCACGCCGCTGAAGGCGCTTAGAAAGCCGTCGAAGTGGTGCGCGGCGAGCTGCTCTGCGGACTCCATACCGACCAAGAGCAGGCAGGCCGCTAGGCCAGTGAGCGCGACGGCCTGCCAGCCTAGGCGCTCCCGTAAGCTCGCAGCGATCGGAGGCAACGAGCGGGTGTCCAGCCCGACCAGATGAATGGCATAGAGAACGAGCGTAGCGAGGCCGGCAGTCAAGCCTGCGAGGCTCAGCGGCACGAGTAGACCGTGCACATGCCGGCCATAGTCGCCCGGGATCAGCCCGGAGGACTGGACCAACGCTAGTGCTGTATGAGCGGCAAGCGTGACGGCGCAGGTCGCCAAAAGAAACCCGGCTAGCGCCACCCATCGGCAGAACGTCTGCCTGCTCACCTTACAGAACTTCTCCGCCTTGGGAAAGAACTCCGCCGAGGCCTTACGTCAGCGAAACGCGATCGGGACGAGAAGCTCGTCTCGATCGCCGGCCGTGTTCCGCGCGATGACGTGCAAGGTGTACGGGCGTTTGTAATAGGGCACCATATCGAGAACGTGTTGACGGAAGCGAAAGTCGCCGAAGGCGATGCGCTGAGCAACGAACGAAAAAGACTCGGTACGAATCTCCAAACTCGCAACGTTCGTCGACGTAATCGCGCGCCCGTACCAATCCGTGCCGCTCGGTATGGACGTTTCGTTCATCCATAAGGCCAAAATTTGCGGTGGGGCCCCCGGGGAAGCCAACCGCGGCGTCGGCCAAGGATTCGGAGATTTCACAACCTGCGCGGCGCCCATCGGCGTGCCGGTCTCCGCTTCGGAACACGCCGAGACGCCCAATATCATGACAAGAGCCGTCAAACGATACGCGAGATTCATGACCCGGGATTTCCCCCTTAGCCGCTGAACCTTCGCTCGCATGCAAAACCGCCCTGCGCCAAGCGCACTTTTCGATTGGTCGATGACCGTCGTCAGTTTGTGGTTGTCGGGCGGCATCATGATCGATGCGTGGCACCACTTTCACTCCACCGTGGAAACGTTCTTCGAGCCGGCGCACGGCCTTCTCTACGCTGGGCTGCTCGCGAGCTACATATTCACGGCGATCGCGGTGTACGTGTATCGCCGGCGCGGCTTTCCCTTCGCTCGCGCACTGCCGGTAGGCTACGAGCTGACCTTCGCCGGGCTGATCGTGACGCTGATCGGCGGAGTCCTCGACATGATCAAGCACACGCTCTTCGGATTCGAGCAAGGCTTCGACGCTCTCACGAGCCCCACGCACTTGCTGATCGGTGCCGGCATGTTCTTGATTATCACCGGGCCTATCCGGTCGGCACTCGACCGGCCCGAGCCTCCGCAAACGCTCGTCGGCCAACTGCCGATGGTCCTCGCATTAGCCTCGATGATGGAGTTGATCCATTGGGGAACGCAGTTTATCTTTCTTCCCGGAGCCGAAAGGATCAATGCTCCGCTGCCCGCGGCCAGCTCCGCTCACGATACGCTTACGCTGATCGCTTTGGGGTATTACAAGCAAGGAACTGGGCTGCTCGCCGTGATCGTGCAGAGTCTGTTGCTGGCCGGTTTCGCTCTGTTTGCGCTACGGCGCATTCGGCTCGCGCCGGGTGCGTTGACGATACTGCTGGTTGTCGGAAACGTGTTCGTCGCGGCGGCTCATTCGAACGAGGCGGAACAGTTCTGGGCCGTCGTCCTTGCCAGCGCGGTTGCCGGGCTCTGTGGGGAGCTTTTTCGACTCGGTCCCTCGGTCGTGAGCGCTGGGCGCTGGAACGCCTTTGCCTTCGCCCTTCCGGCCGTGTATTGGGCCACGCTCCTGAGCGTTCTCGCCGTCACGATGGGCGGTCTATGGTGGTCGCGGGACGTGATCTCAGGGTCGGTGCTGTTCGCCGGCATTGCCGGTCTGTTCGTCAATGCGGTCGCTTACAGGGCGACTCCTCGTGCGTGAGGTGCGAACCGTCATCACGCTAGCAATCGTGATGCTCGTCGTCTACCTGGGACTTTCCGCCTTCTATGGATACCGCGTCGGTCGTACCATCTATGAGGCGAAGGCGCGTAACCCCTATATCGCGATCGCGTCCAGCATGGTCGGTCGCGACGAAACCGAGCAGTACGCCATAACTCACCTGCAAGTGCCGGAGTTCATTACAAAATCGCCGGCATTTTGGCTTACCTTACGATTGAGCGAATGAGCGTCTAGCGCTCCATTGCAGCTTGCATCTGCGCCTGTGTCCAGCCCGGATGTTGAATCAGGAGTCCGTGCCCGGCAGAACCCTTGTAGATCGTGTAGGCCGCTAGACCCGGACGCGCGGCATTGAGGCCGTCCTCGAGTGCCTTGTCGTAGGTCCACTGAACGAACAAATCCTCGTAGCCGTCAAGCAGCAGCACTTTTCCGGTAATCGCCAATGGCGCGCAGACTTTGGCGATGGGTCGGTTCGGATTTGACGTGTCGGTCAAGCAGATGCCGCCGTTGGTCTCGCTCTGCTCAACCCTACCCGAGGCCGAGCATTGCAGCGAGGCGAAGGCGCGCCCGGCCCTTGCGCAGTAGCCGACGTTCCAGTCGTCGGATTGCTCGCGCTGCTGCGCATAGACCTTATCGTCGATCCCGCGGGTGTTGCTCCAGGGATGCGTCACGAAACTCGCCAGCGCGTTGTCGAGGAAGGGCGTGCAGTTGTTCGCGACGGAACATTGGAGCGTTACGTTAAGCTTGACGGCGCTCTCCGCCACCGTTGCAATGCAGTCGCTGTTGGTGCCATTCTGCGCCGGCCCTTGACCGCGGTAGGGGAAGATCAGCTTGCTGGCATCGCCCTTGATCTGCAATCCCAGCAGGCCCTTCGCCTTGGTCGCTGCCGTCAGCAGCGTCAAGAGGCACGGCGCCGAGCCCGAGCCGGCGCTGCCATCGACGCTCCCGCCACCATGGGCCGACACCAGGAGCACGTTATGGATCGTGCGAGACGGGCGCGCGGCGGGCGAGAGGAACGCATACTTGAGGGCGAAGGTTGTTCCCAGCGACCAGCCTACCGGATCGACGAGATTCGTCGAGATGCCGTACCGCGCCGCGACATCCTGCAGCATCGCGTCGACGTCGCGTGCAATATGGTCGCGCGTCGCCTCGGCCGCGTACGGGCTGAGTCCCACTCCTGGATAGTCGAAGAGCACGAGACGGTAGTCGTGGCAGAGTGAAGCGCTGCCGTCCTCGCTCTTCTTGTAGCCGAACGTGCCGACGATCTTGGGGCTGTAGCGGCTGTTGGTAATCATCTGGACAGGCCAACCCGTCATCACCTGTCCGGTGCCGGGAAACATCACCAACACATCCTTGGTCAGCGCGCCATCGCCAAGGAGCAAGTACTCGAGCGTGTCGCCGGTCGCAGGGTCTTTGACGAGTTGCACCGCTCCATGGAGCCGCCGAATCTGAGATAGCTGCCGGCACGGAATCGGCGCGACGCGCGCAACCGTCCCATGGGGTGGAAAGTTGGAGCAGCCGGCAGAAGCCATCACTGCTGCCGCGATAAAACAACCGCGCGGATTCCAACGAGCCATCCGGTAGATCCTCCATTAGGTCACGTTCTTGATCGTGAGGTAGCCGGTCACGTCAAGCGAGGTTCATGATGTAAAACTCCGGTATCGAAGCGAGTTGGGCGCCGGTGCCTCGCGGGGGAGCTTGGACACCGGCGCCCGTTCGCAGCTACAAGCTTGGCTTTCCGAGCAGGATTTGATAGCTGAAATAGACCGTTCGGAACGGCAATCCGAACTGTTCGGTTGCCGCTGCGCCAATGTATGGCGCGTACGCCGACGGCTTGGCGTAGTTGTTTAGCGGCAGAGGAACGCCTTCACCGATCAGTCCCGCAATCGAGGCCCATTGATTGAAGAGATTGAGCACGGTTGCCGTAATCACGCCGTTGCGAACCGGGTATGCTGCGCTGAAGTCGCTGTAGTCATAAGCCGGCAGCGATTTCGTGTTCCC
>JASHXG010000123.1 GCA_030043675.1 Vulcanimicrobiota bacterium | reverse complement strand
CTGCCTTTGACGGCCCGCCCGCTGTGCGTTCGCCCCGCGGCCTCGAACTCGGTGGCGACCTGTGCGACGCCGTCCAGGATCGTGCCGGCCTTCGCAGTCGTGCCGCCCATGTCGAACGAGAGCAGCCGGTGCGCGGCAATGCGCCGCCCGAGTGCCGCGGTCGCGATTGCGCCGCTGGCCGGACCGCTCTCGACGATCGCGGCCGGCATTGCTGCAATCCGTTCGGCCGCGCTCATCCCTCCATCACTGCGCATCACGTAGAGCGGCGCTTCGATATGCCGCGCCCGCAGGGCGTCAACAAGCTCTTCGAGATAGCGCTCCACGATCGGAGCGAGCACCGCGTTGACGAGCGCGGTCGAGAAGCGCTCGTACTCGCGGTACTCCGGATCGACTTCGGAGGAGCACACGATTCGTGCACCCGGCAATGCCGATGCGAGCGCCTGCGCTACGCGCCGTTCGTGCACGTCATTCGCGTACGAGTTGAGTAGACAGACGGCGACCGCCGCGACGTTGCGCGTCTGCAGTTGCGTACAGACGCGCTGTAGCGAGCTTTCGTCGAGCGCCACCAGCACCGAACCGGACGCATCGATGCGCTCGTGCACCGTCAGACGATCCTCGCGGGCCACGAGCGGCCGTGGCCGCATGACGAATAAATCGTAGAGCTCGCTCCGGTTTTGGCGGCCGATCTCGACGACATCGCGGAAACCCTGGGTGGTGACCAGAGCGACGCGTGGGAGTTCGAGTCCGAGCTGACCCAGCAGCGCGTTGGTCGCGATCGTCGTCGAGTGTCCGACTAGCTCGAGACGACAGCCCCGTTCGTAGCGCGCCATTAAGGACGCGAGCGCTTCGATCACCGCCTCGTGCGGCGCGTGCGGCGTCGTGGGCACTTTGAGCGTGATGTGCTCGCCGACGGACTCGGTGGCGACAAGATCGGTAAACGTGCCCCCGACGTCGATGCCGACACGCAGCGCACAAGTCAAGTTCGAAGCTTTTCTGCGGCTCACGCTTACGCTTGCTGGTATGCTCGCTTCAAGACCTCGATATCGAGTTTTACCATTGCAAGCATGGCTTGCATCGCGCGGGCCGATCCCTCGGCGTCCTCGCCGGCAAGCACCTCGGAGAGACCCTCGGGAACGACCTGCCACGTCACGCCGAACTTGTCGGCGAGCCATCCACATTGCAGCGGTTGTCCACCCTCGAGCAATTTCTCCCAAAGTTCGTCGAGCTCGGACTGCGTCTTTGCGGTGACGACGAAGGAGATCGCGCGCGAGGCCGAGAGCGAAAACGACGCGCCGATATCCTCGCCCTCTGGATTCGTGTGGCCTCCATTGAAGGCGACGAAATTCGCCCCGTCCAGCGAAAAGGCGATCGTCATGACTCGCCCCTTTGGCCCGGGTGTCGCCTCGCCGAAGCGGGTGATCGAGTCGACCCTTGCGTTTTTAAAAATCGAGACGTAGAAGTTGACAGCCTCTTCGGCATTGTCGTCGAACCAGAGAAACGGTGTGATGTTCTGCATGAAGATCTCCTAGTATCGAAGCTCCGCGCGTCTGCTCTCAGTTTGGCAATCGATCAACCATTTAACGCCGAACTTATCGCTCAGCATTCCGAAGCGCGGCGACCAAAACGTCTTTGCCAACGGCATGATCACCGATCCGCCTTCGGCAAGCTTTGCGAAGACCTCGTCGGTCTGCGCTTCGCTGTCGGTTTGAACGCCGAGCATGAAGTTGTCGCCGGGTTCCCCCGCGCGGCTGGGCGGCGCGTCCATGATGTTCACGATGCCGGCCGAGGAGCGCAACGTCCCGTACAGGACTTTTCCGGCCCAGCTCGGCGGCACGGCGTTCGCCGCCGGGGACCCAGCGAATCGCGTGATCTCGACCTCGCCGCCGATCGCGTTGCGGTAATGCTCGAGCACGGTTTCGGCGATGCCATTGAAGGTGAGATGAGGGCTGAGTTCCATTTCCAGCATCCTTTCAGGGATCGTGAGGTAAAGGCCCACCCGCCGCCTGTGCCGCCCAGTATACAAACCTAACTTTGGAAAAGCAAGTACTATTCAAAAAAGAAAGTCTACTGTAGAATAGGATCGTGGCGACTCGTACCTACGGCCAGTACTGCGGGCTGGCGCGCGCCGCGGAGATTCTCGGCGAACGCTGGGGGTTGCTGATCGTGCGCGATCTGCTGGTCGCGCCGAAGCGCTTTACGGACCTTCAGCGTGGTCTGCCCGGCATTCCAACGAGCGTGCTCGCCGCGCGGCTGAAGGAGCTCGAGGGAGCAGGCGTCGTCCAGCGTCGCGTCCTTCCGCGTCCCGAACGTTCGATCGTGTACGAGTTGACGGCGTACGGCAGGGAGCTCGAGGACGTGCTCGTGCGATTCGGGCGGTGGGGCGCTAAATCGCTCGGCGATCCACGAGCGGACGAGATCATCACGGCCGACTCGATGGTGGTCGCGCTGCGCTCGACCTTCCGCTCCGAAGCCGCGCAAGGCGTCCGGGCGACCTTCGAGCTGCGCCTGGGCGAGATCGTTTTGAACGCGCGCGTCGCCGGCGGAGAGGTCGAAGTTCGTACCGGCCCGGCGCCGGCGGCGGACCTCTCGATCGAAGCCGGTCCGCAGCTCCGCGCGCTGATGGCCGGCGAGATCACGCCCCGCGAGGCGCTCCGCAAGGGTGTCGTTCGCCTGAGCGGCGATCGCGATCTGCTGGCAAGCTTCGCGAAGATCTTTCGCATCGATCCGATGCCGGTCGCGCCGTCGTAGCGGCGCAACCCGGGCTCGTTTTGAGTTGCTCTAAGGCCTACCGGCAACAGTTCGGAAAGGAGAAGCGGAAGGTGAAGATCGGTATCATCGGCGCTGGGAGTATCGGAGGAACGCTGACACGCCGCTTCAGGCAGGTCGGTCATGACGTTTACGTCGCGAATGCGCATGGGCCGGCGAGTCTCGCCGAACTCGCTGCAGAGACGGGCGCGCAGGCGGTAACCGTTGAGGAAGCAGCTCGAGCCGGCGACGTGGTCGTCGTCACGATTCCCGAGAGCAAGATTCCCTCGCTTCCGCGCGATCTCTTCGCGCAGACGCCGGTTGGCGTCGCGGTCGTCGACACCGGCAACTACTACCCGCGCCAGCGCGACGGCCGGATCGAAGGGATCGAAGCCGGCTTGCCGGAGAGCTGCTGGGTCGCGGAGCAGCTGCATCGCCCGGTGATCAAGGCCTTCAACACCATTTACGCCGCACATCTCTTGACGCTCGGCAAGCCGCCCGGAACGCCCGGGCGCATCGCGCTACCCGTAGCCGGCGACGATCCGGCCGCGAAGGCGGTCGTGATGCGCTTGGTCGATGAGATCGGCTTCGATCCGGTCGATGCCGGCGGATTGGACGAATCGTGGCGGCAGCAGCCGGGTTCGCCGGTTTACACCGAAGACTTCGACGCAGCCGGTGTGCGCGCAGCCCTGGCGAAAGCGAGTCCCGAGCGAACCGAGGAGTGGCGCGCCACCGCGAAGAGCCCGGGCACTTACGTGGCTCCGGCGTGAGCTGACGTGGCGTCGCCTTACGAGCGCTTCCGCGCGCTCCACGAGCGCACGGAAGCCTTCATCATGCCAAACGCTTGGGATGGCGCCTCGGCGGTCTTGCTGAAGCGCGCAGGATTTCTCGCGCTGGGCAGCAGCTCGCTCGCGCTCGCGTTCTCGCTCGGGCGACACGATGGCCTTCATGCCGTCTCGCGTGGGGAGGCGATTGCCAATGCCGTTTTGTTGGGGCGCGCGACGGATCTTCCGGTCAACGGTGATCTCGAGGATGGTTTTGGACCGGATCCCCAGGATTGCGCAGCGACGGTTGAGGCGGCAATCGACGCCGGCCTCGCCGGCGTGGGCATCGAAGACACAACCGCCGATCCATCGCATCCGATTCACGAGTTCGACGATGCCGTCGCGCGCGTGCGCGCCGCCGCGGCGGCTGCGCGCGGCCGCATTCTGCTGACCGGACGTACGGACAACTTTCTCAACGGCCGTCCGCTACTCGATGATACGGTCCGCCGGCTCGCCGCTTTTGCGGAGGTGGGTGCCGACGTTCTCTACGCCCCCGGTTTGCCGGACATGGAGGCGATCGTCGCGGTCGTCCGCGCGGTCGCACCCAAGCCGGTGAACGTGTTAATCGGTCCGGCGAACGCACCAGTGACGCTGGCGCAGCTTTCGGCCGTGGGCGTCCACCGTGTCAGCGTCGGCGGTGCGCTCTATCGCCGCACGATGACGGCCTTGGTCGAAACCGCGCAGAGGCTGCACGCCGGCGACCTCGGTCTGTTCGCCGGCGCGATTCCGGGAAGCGAGATCGCGGCGCTGCTCTAGCCCTACGGCTTGACGTCAGCGAAATAGTGCAGCGTCCGGCAACTGACGCATTGCATGTGAAGGTGTGCTAGCGTCAGCGTGACGAGCACGGCCGCGTGTCCCGGAGCGGTGGCGCGAAAGAGCTCTGCGCGGCCGGAAGCCGAATCCCATACCGCCGCCGGCATATTCTCGGGCGGCTGCCGGTCGTACCCGAGATCGCGAAAGAGATCGTGACGAGGAATCTCTACCGTCCCGATGCGCTGCAGATTCGGCGTAGCAAATTGAAGGTGTCCGTCGTAAAGCGGAAACGCCATCTCTTCGTGGACGCGCAGCGTATTGGCACCGGCCACTTCGGGTCGCGCCACGCGCCAGGGTGCCGCCGCATGGCAGGCACCCAAGAGCGCGACGAGCGCGACGGCCGTCAGCTCGAGCTTAGAAGGTGAGCGAATAGTGGCCGTTGTTCGGGTTGCAGTTCACTCCTCGGTCCATCACGATTTGGAAGTCGAGCGTCGAGGTGCCCCTCCCGGCCTGGTCCGAGCGAAAATACGGATAGATGAAGCTGAACGCTTGACCCGCCCGCAGCGGTGGGATGCTGCGCCGGTCCAGGCGTTGCCCGTAGGCAGAGATCGAGACGTACTGAAGCACGTCCAAGGGCTGCGCGCTTCCCCGGTTGACGATGTTCGCAGCGATCGTGAAACGATTCTCCCCGCCTTGCGGCATGACGTGCTGAATCTTGACCCAATCAATCGCGGGATTCGGGCCGGTGCACGCTAAGGCCGGAGCGGCCGAGACGAGCATCGACGCGCACAGCGCAAAAATGGTGATGCGAAACATACAGGCCTTCCCTCCTCGGTCTACCCGCCAATCGCACTATACCCGTAGAGCCCCGCGTCAATGCAAACGCGGGGCTTTGCGATACGAGGTCCGGTTTAGCGCGGAGGGTGATGGCCCCCGGCGGGCGGGTGTCCCCCGGCCGGCGGGTGTCCCCCGGCCGGCACCGCGACGTGGGGCGCGGCCGCCTGGCGATCGGCGGACGTCACCGGCGTGAAATGCGGTGGCCGGTTGGTGGCGCTATACGGATGCTGAACCGCCATCGTGTGCGGCACCCCGTGATTGACGGTCGAGAGGTGATTGCGATCTTGCCCAGCGGTCTGCTCGTGGTACTGTTGCTCGGGCGTCGCCGTGTGCCCTAGGTGTCGAGAAGTCAGCTGACCGGAGGTCGGATGCGCGTGGATCCCGCCGGCGCCGCCGTTGTAGCTGACCCGGCTATGCGTGTAGTAGTTCCTATTGATCACCGTCTTGTCGATGTAGGTGTTGTGGACGTAGGTCCGGTTGACGTTCATGATGGCGGTGTTGTAGAAGAAGTTCCCGCCGCGCCAAGCGCCGCCGACGAAGCCGGTGCCGAAATAGCCGAATCCGTAGTTGATCCCGCCGTAGAATCCGACGGTCGAGCCCCAATAACCGGGGTGCCAATAGTAGACGCTGTTGAGGAAGCCCCAATAACCGGGCGTCCAGAGCATGCCGGGCGAGGGCGCGAGCACCCACGTTCCAGGCACCCAATAGTAGCCGCCGGGCCCCCAGGCCCAATAGCCGGGCTGCCACATGTAGTTTGGTCCCGGACAGAGCGGCTGCGTGTAGACTGGGATCAGCGGCGGCGCGATGTTGATGCCGACGCCGATTGAAACCTGTGCGGACGACGCCAGCGGCGCGGCCGCGAATGCGATAAACAGGAAGGCTGCGAGCATAGCTCGCATCGGGCGCAAAGTCTCCATGGCCCCTGTATACCCAAATTCGCTTTTTTCAGGACCTAACTCGCTGCGGGAGCCCTCAGAGCGCCTCGCCTTCTGGCTGGTGGCCCTGGCCGCGTTTCCGGCCGCCCTGCTCGTCGGCTACGCGCTCCACGAATCGATCGGCGCCTCGCAAGTCGCGCTCTTCATCGTCCTGGCAATGCTCTACGTGACGCTCGCGCGCGGGCGCCTGTTGGGATCGAGCGTCCACGTGCATCAAACGCAGTATCCGCGCGTCTTCGGGATCGTGAAGAACGCCTGCGCCGCGCTCGAAATTCCGATGCCGTTGATCTTCGTCCGCGAAGATAACTTGGTCCCGATCGTCGCGCTCGGCTTTGGCGAACCCTATGCGCTCGTGCTGTCGAGCCATTGGATCGAGATCTTCGCCGACGACGAGCTGAGTTTCATGGCCGGACGCGAGCTCGGCCACATTGCCGCCGGTCACACGCGCTTCCACTCGCTGCTCAGCGTGAACGGCAACGAGAATCCATTGATCGCATTGATCTTCGGCGCGTGGCTGCGGCGCTGTGCGCTAACCTGCGACCGCGTCGGGCTGCTCTGCTGCGGCTCGCTCGATGCCGCAACTCGCGCGATGGGCGTCGCCGCATTTCACGAGTTCGCGCGACGCGTCGACTATCAGGCATTTGCCGAGCAGCAGGCCGAAATTCAATCCGATTCGATCCTGCGCTGGGGCGAGTGGCTGAGCGGTGAGCCGTATGCAACGCGGCGCATCGCGTCGCTGCGGCGCTTCACCTCGACGCAGGCCTACGCGGACGCGGCCGCCTGGTTCGCGCGCGAGCGCGGCTTAGAACCGCCGCCGCTGGCCGCCCCGGGGCAAGGCCGCGTCGTGCCGCGCGACTGCGCCGGCTGGTGGCGCCGCGTTGCAGCCTGGTCGATCGATGCGGTCATCGTTACGGCGATCATCACCGCGTTCGGAGGCAACGTGACCGGGATCCACGCGAGCGAGACGACCCGCGTCCAGGCCCAGCCCGCAGCGACGTCGGCGCCTGCAACAGCCTCGCCGGGTCCTACCACCACGGACGGCGAGTCGGGCGCGATCGGTTGTCTGCGCAGCACGGCAGCGAACTGCCGGACCGACACGCTCTCACTGGGTCCATTTAGGCTTACTGACCAAGGTCTGAGTCTAAACGTCTTTGGCGAGAACGTGCTGTTGACGCCGAGCACGCTTGCCGCCGCGCCGGCGGGGCTGGGCTTTCCGTTCTGGTTCCCCGTTTATCTGGCATTGCTCGTCATCGTCGCCGGACAGACTTTCGGCATGATGATTGCCGGCTTGCGTGTCGTGACGATCGACTTTCGCAAGCCGGGCATCTTGCGCACGATTGCGCGCTACCTCGTGGTCGGCCTTCTCTGGTGGTTGATCGTGCCGCTGAGCTTGATTTGGCGCCGCGTCCTGCTGCACGATCGCTGGACGCAAACGCGTCTGGTCAAAATGGAACGCGTCGTCGCTCGCGACTTCTCGAGTTGAGAGCCGTCTGACCAGGCCTCGACCTGCGCAACGTGGGAACACTCCTAACGTATGCGTACCGCGCTCGTCCTGGCCGGATCTGCCGCTTACCTAGGGCTTTCGATCCTCGCTTGGGGCGGCTTCGGGCCGTTCTTCTCGCACCCGCCACTGACAGCGCTCACGATCGTCTCCTTGGCGCTTACCATCATCGCAATTCGGGCCGACGGCAATTGCAGCCCCGGCGTACGCGAGGATCGTTCGAATCGCTGGGTTTTGTGGGTGTTCGCGCCGATCGGCTTGCTGCAAGCGTTCGTGCCGGCCTGGACCGATCGCATCGGCTTTTGGACGATCGACGGCGAGGTGGTGCGTTGGATCGGCGTCGCTCTCTACGCCATTGGGAGCGTGTTGCGCATGTGGCCGGTCTTCGTGCTCGGCCATCGCTTCAGCGGCTTGGTGGCTATTCAGCGCGGCCACGAGCTGGTAACGAGCGGCATCTACGGGACGATTCGCCATCCGAGTTACCTTGGTTTGCTCACGCAGGCCCTCGGCTGGTGCCTCGCCTTTCGCTCCGGGGTCGGCGTGCTGCTTACCGCGCTGCTCGTACCGGCGATCGTCGCGCGGATTCATTCTGAAGAACGACTGCTGCACTCGGCCTTCGGCAAAGAGTACGACGCCTATCGCGCGCGCACGTCGCGCTTGATTCCGGGAGTCTATTAGGCCGGTAGGGGATGTGCGGCCGCTTCACGCTCACCGATCCCGCGCGCCTGCCCGCCGCGTTCCCGCGCTTTCGCTTTCCAGAGTTCAGCGAGACGCGATTGCCTGCATTCGCGCCGCGCTTCAACATCGCGCCGGCCCAAGAGGTGCTGGGCGTCCGCAACGACGGGCAGAATAGCGCCGAACTGCTGCACTGGGGCATCGGGGGGCGAATCAACATTCGGGCCGAATCGCTTGCGGCTCGCCGCGACCCGATTCGACGGCGCTGCATCGAATTTGCAGATGGATTTTATGAATGGCGCGACCGCCGCCCGGTCTACTACACGCTGAAGACAGGTAGGCCGTTCGCCTTTGCCGGGCTCTGGGTGCCGGAGAACGGCAGCGCGGCCTGCGACATCGTCACGTGCGAGCCGAACGCGTTGGTCGCGCCGGTCCACAATCGCATGCCGGTCATTCTCACGCCGGAAACGTTCGAACTTTGGCTCGAGCCCGACCCGCTGCCGCCTGAAGTTGCCGGGTCGATTCTCAGACCGTTCGACGCCGCGCTCATGCAGGCACGCGGCGTCTCGCGCCGCGTCAACAACGCCAACCACGACGCGCCCGACGTGCTGCAGCCCGATCCGGACGGCCCGGGTTTGTTCGATCGCTTAGGGCGTTAGCAGCCCAAGCGCGTTCCGACGATCATGTAGTCGCGGGACTCGATGGTCTTCTCCCAACAAGCTCCGCCGATGCCCAGCGACTTGTACTGCTGGCTGCTCTTGCCGCCCGAGGGCGTGAAGCCGCTCCCGACGATCGTCAGCGTGTCCGATGAGTTCACCGTATTCTGCAACAGCCACGAGTTCGTTCCGCTTGGGCTTAGATCGAGACCGCTGCCGTTCTCCGTTTGTGCGACGACGACGTTCTGCGTCGCTTTGCTTGTACCGGCCGTATAGAGGTAGTGCACGTTGAGCGGCCACGTCAGCTGGCTCTGTTCTTGCGAGCTGCGCTGCCCATCCCTTATGGTTTGCGTGGTGGACGTGAGCGTCGTCTGCTGGGTGATATTCTGCAAGTACTCCGACGATGTGATGTCGATCTTTTGCAGGTTTGAAAAGGCGATGCTCTGCGTTACGCGTGTTTCGATTCGGCCCTTCGACGTCTTCACGTAGCCGGCCACGCTGACCGGATGCGTAGCGGTCGTTTTGATCGTTCCGTAGGCCGTGTCCGACGTGCCGAGCTTTACGCGCCGAACGATCGACTCGGACGGCGACGCCGGGGTGCCGTCGCTGATCAACCCTCCTGTCACCTGCGAGGAACCGTGATCCTCGTAGATCAGCAGGGCGCCGTTGGTCGTGAAGTAGTTGTCGTCGTTATAGACCGAAACCGCGACCGTGTGCGGCTTTCCATCGTCCAGCGTCGCCGCGAACGGCGTGAGGTTCAGCCGGTACGGTGTAAAATTCAAGGTCTCGACGCCGGGGATCGGGATCCAAAGATACGGATCGAAACCACCGGTAAAGATGTAGGGATAAACCGGCGCGACGCCGGCAGCCTGGCCGTCGACCGTGATCTCTCCTTCGCGGAAGGCCGTGCCGCCGCAGTTGTCGAGCTTCTTCGCGAGGCCGTTCGGAAAACAGGAGTACCAAAATTCGTCGTTCGACTGTCCTTGCAAGAAAAGATCGAGATAGGCTGCTTCGACGTTTTTTGGAAACGTGAACGTCCCCGTCATTTGGGTCGATGGCCCGTCGAGGTAGACGTAGCCGCCGCGTTTTCCCGCCGATAGCGGATAAACGGCGTCGGCGGCCGTGGCGGCGGGATAGTGCTTCGTCGCGGGATAGAAATCGAGCTCGGCTCGGCCATAGATGATGCCGGTATACTGCGAGTTCACGATGTTATAGACCGAGGCTTG
>JASHXG010000122.1 GCA_030043675.1 Vulcanimicrobiota bacterium | reverse complement strand
CCGTCGTGCGGCATCCCGAGGATGTTCGCGCGTTCGGCGTCCCAAACGCGCGGGTCATCGCCCCAGCCGAGCAGCGGATCGATCACGACGTGGTCGCCGACGGCGACCCCCGCGACGCGGCTGCCGATCGCCGCGACCTCGCCCGCGCCGTCGGAGCCGAGCGTTACCGGCAGGCGAATCTGCGGATAGAGGCCCTGCGTGATGAAGACGTCGCGATGGTTCAAGGCCGCCGCGCGAACGCGCACCAGCACCTCGTCGTCCGCGATCGCGGGCGCGGGAATCGCGTCGAGCACGAGACTCTGCGGACCACCCAGTTCGTGCACGCGCACGGCTTTCATCGTCTCGCTCATTCGTGCAGGGTAACGATGAACCTTATCGACGCCGGCTGGATGAAGAGCGCGTTGGTCGGATAGTTCGCCAGATACGGGGCGCTTCCGGCGCCCGAATAGAGCCCACGGTAAGGCACGCCGGCATCATAGAGCGTGAACGGCCCGGAGACGGCGTTGAAGATGTTCGTTCCGGCGACCGTCAGATCGATACGACCGAAGTTCTTTCCCACCGCCCCATCGACCGTGGTGTAGGGGCGCTGATTCAGCGTGTTGTTATTGCCGGCAAACGTCAAGCCCGTGGATGCGTGCCACCCGTGCAGCGCCCAGATAAACACGGCTGAGCCTTGCTGCTGCGGGACGCCGAGGAACTGTTCGTCGTCGACGAGGGTGCCGCCAGACGTTGGATTCGAGACCCACGGGCCCAGCGCGTACGGATAGGCGACGTTCAGGCCGTACGAGAGCACCATCGTCAGATTCTGCCGAGGGAAGAGCTCTTTATAGCGCGCCTCCGCGCCTTCGTAGACGGCGTTGCCGATGTTGATCGGAATCTCGTACGCGTAGCCGGCCGGCGTGTCGCAAAAGCTCTTCGCACCGCCATCGGGATAGTAGTTCTCGATGGTGTCGCGCAGGTTGGAACGGTAGAGCGAAAAGTCGAGATCCGACGTCGCCGAGAATAAATGCGAGAAACCCAGCTCGTATTCGGTCGCGTGCTCGGGCCGCTCGTTGGGATTGCCGTTGAAGATCACACAGTTCGCGTCCGGCGGCCCTTGGCCGCCAGGCTCAAAGTACCTTTCGAAGAGGAGCGGCGCGCGAAATCCTGTTCCGACCGAGAAGTGCACGTCGCTCGAAGAGCCGATGTCTTGACTGAGCCCGAGGCGCCAGTTGAGCGTGTTGCCGAAGGTCGAGTAGTTGGCGTCGTAGAGACCGCCTGAGAGCCGAAGGCTGCCGAACTGCTGTGCGCCGCGGAAGAAATACGAGTTGATGCTCTGCGATAGCGAGGCCGTCGCCGACGGCGGCTGCGGGAGACCGTACGGCCGCGGCCCTGCGAGGTTTGCGATGTCAAGCGTTTCCTGGCGGGCATAGCCGCCAAAGTCAAACTCGCTCTGGTCGAAGGTTCGCCCCCACGACAGGCCTTCGTTATACCGCGTATCCGCATGGGAGATGTCGTACGGGGACACGGCGCCGCCTGAGAAATCGACGTTGTCATCGTCGGCGAAAACGTCGGCAGTCAGTGTCCCCGATCCGAGTGGCGTGCGCGAATAAGCATCGTACGCGCGAATGCTCTGCGCGAAGTTCGCGCTGCCGGAGCCCACGTTATATCCGTAGACCGGGTTGGCAACCTCGTTCGGCTCGTCCTTACCTTGTGCGAAGTCGCAAGCCGCGCCTGGTCCGCTAAAGACGCAAGTCGGATTGCCCGCAATCCCATTGACCGCGCTCGACTCATCGCGATTGTCGCCCAGCGTGAAGACGCGAAATCCAACATCCGAACGCTGCGAAAAATTGTAGTCGAGGTTGACGAGTCCAAGCATCGCCGCGATCGTCGATCCGAGATGCGTCAGCGTCGGACAGTTCAGGACGGGACCACTCTTTGTGACTGGACCGCAATAGATCGGTGTGTTGTTATCCGGCACAACATAGGCGTTCTCGTTGACGAGGCCTCCTTGTTGAAAGTCGTTTCCGGCCAAGGCATAGCCGAGCTTGCCGATCGTGCCGGTCGTATTCAGCCAGGTCTGCGTCGTGTCGAACGAGCCGATAGAACTCGAAAGGGCAAAGTGTTCGTCCTCTGTCGGCCGAAGCGAAACGAAGTTCACCGCACCGCCGAACGTGTTGCTGCCGTTGAGGTCGGTCGGGCCCAAGCCTTCGGTTACGTTGATGCTGTTGAAGGCCGGCACGGCGAACTCCGAAAGATCGACGTCGCCCGTATTGCCGTCGTTGAGCTGCTGACCGTCCAGCGTGATCATCGCTTCCGACGGATCCGGCCCCCGCAGCGAAGCGACCATTGGAGCAGTCGGTGCACCCGAATCGGGATGCTGGAGGACCACCGATGGAACCTCTTCGAGCGCCTCGTATGTTTGCGAGTATCCTAACGCATCCATCTGCGCGCGGGAGACGTCCATCACGGGTATCACGCTGCGATCGAGCGTGTAGCCACCGTTGACGGTCACTTGGCCGATGGTGCGCAGCTTCGGCGTGTCGCTCGGTTCCAGCGTCACGGAGATGCGGGCCCCGTCGCTCAGTTCGCCGGTATTGACGGTGGCGTCGGCGTAGCCTTTAGCAACGACCGTGAGATTGTATTTGCCGGCCGGAATGCTGACCGAAAAGTTACCTTTCGTATCGGTCGAGACGGTTGTGGATTTCGGGCCACGAAAGGTCAGTTGCGCCTGCGCAATGGGAGCGCCAGCGGGGTTATGAACGTTACCGCCAACAAGGCAGCACGCCGCGACGAGTAGGGGGAGCATTGATGCCCTCGCAGTGTCAGTGTGAAGTTCTTGGGAAGGCGAAGGGCATCATGGGAGGGGCGCGTTTACCGCGCCGCAGCGCCGACACTCTGCGTGGGCAGATGGGAACATCGGCAAACCTTTGCGACCGCCGTGGGCCCGTATATTCTTGCGAGCGAAAACGGATGATCGCGACGATCGCGGCAATGATACGATCGCGATGCGAAAGAAGCCAGCGCGCCAAGGCAATTGCCGCAACCGCGACGCCACAAGCGCAGGCCAGCGTCGTACCCAGCCCCAGGAGCACCGAACCGCCAAACGCGTCGTCGAGGCCCCCGAGCGCCGTTCCGGCGAGCCACGAGTCGAAGAGTTCCATCGCGGGAACGGCTATCGAGGCGAGCACCATCGTGGCGCCGACGAAGAGCGGCGCGCTCCGCCAGCTCGGTGCCGGCCGCGATGCGAGAGTGCGATTAGCCGCCGCGTCGCAGCAGAGGCGCAGGCCGTGTAGCGCGATCGTACCGGCAATCACGGCGCCGAGTGCGACGACCAGGCCGCGCGAGTCGTGACTGGAAACGTCGTCGTAGCTCGCGTGCGCGACGAGATAGTCGGCAATGATGTCGATCGTGCCATGGGCCATCACGGCTGCGGCAGCGGCAGCGGCGACCACCAATGCGACCAGCGAGCGAGAAACAGCCGGCATTCCCGCGTCCGTTCGGGTCCTGTGCCCCCTCTGCCTCCGGTTTGCTGCGCCGGGGAGCGAGACTCCACGACGGCGCCAGGCCTTCGACGAGGCGTTGCCGTAGAGCGTGGCGATGAGCGATCCGGCACGGACGGTGCGCGCCGTCTTTCGCGGTCTAGCGCGCTTGCAGAAGACGTTTACGATCGAGGTTGGTCCGCTGCGTGCGACCGGGATGCCGGCGTTGCTGCTCGGCGTAAGCAGCATCGTGCTCGCAAGCGGGCTGACGGCAGCGCTGGCCAAGAGCGCTACCCGGCTGCCCGAAACCCTCGGCGAGGCGCGTGGGTTGGCGGAAGCGGTGATGCGGGCTCGCCGCGTCTAAGATCATGATCGGAAACGATGCGCTGACAAGGCTGATCCGCGCCGAAATCCCCGACGCGCAGGTCGAGATCGTCGACCGCACCGGAACGATGGATCACTTCAATCTCATCGTGCGCTCGCAAGCATTCAGCGGAAAGACGCTGATCGAGCAGCATCAGCTCGTCTACGGCGCGCTCAAAGGCGCGCTCAAAGACGGCCGCGTTCACGCCGTCGAACTTAAAACCATCGTTTCGGAGAATCCATCATGTCCGATGAGCTAAAGGAAGAGATCGCGCGTGAGATCGGCGCAAATAGGATCTTGGTCTATGGGAAGGGCACGAAGAGCGCGCCGCGTTGCGGCTTCACGCTCGAGACGATCGAGTTCTTCAATAGCTTCGGCTATCCGTTCGAAGTCGTCGACGTGCTGGAAAACGTGCCCAAGCGCGAGGCGCTTTCCGCGATGACGAACTGGCCGACCCTGCCGAAGGTGTTCATCAACGGCGAGTTTTACGGCGATACGGACATTCTCGGACCGATGGCGCAGAGCGGCGAGCTGCAAGCGAAGCTGAAAGAAGCGTTCGGCGAGGCAGCCCCTGAGGCGAAGCAGACGATCAACCTGCGTTAGTCGAAATCGCGTCATCCGTGTTTACCACCATCATCTCGCCGACCGAGCTGCGCGAGTGCTTGGGCGACCCGCAGGTGGTCGTCATCGACTGCCGCCATTCGCTGAACGATTTCGCGCTCGGGCGCAAGCTGTACGCCGCCTCGCATCTCCCGGGCGCGTATTTCGCCGATATCGAAGAAGATCTCGCGGGAACGAAGACCGGAACGAACGGGCGCCATCCGCTGCCCGATCCGCAAGCACTAGCGCGCTTTCTTCGCAGCGTCGGCGTGGACGATACGACGCAGATCGTCGCCTACGATGCCGGCGGCGACATGTTTGCGCCGCGCCTGTGGTTTCTCTGCCGGTGGATCGGCCACGACGCCGTCGCGATTCTCGACGGCGGCTTCTCTGCGTGGGAAGCGCTCGGATACCCGGTCACCTCGGCAATGCCGACCCCGCAGCGCGAAGGCACGCTCACGCTTGGCCTGCGGCCCGAGATGCTGGTCGACGCCGCCTACGTGCGCGAGCATCTCGACGATCCAGCGATGCAGCTGCTCGACGCGCGCGCCATCGAACGCTTCGCGGGCGAGACCGAGCCGATGGATCCGGTAGCCGGACACATCCCCGGCGCGCGACAGCGCTGGTTCAAAGAGAACTTCGATGCCGCCGGGAGGCTGAAGTCGCGCCGGCAGCTGCGTGAAGAGTTTGCCCGCACCGGCGTCGATCCCGAGCGGACCGTGCACCAATGCGGTTCGGGCGTTTCGGCAGCCGCCGCTTATCTGGCGATGGTGCACGCCGGCCTCGAGGGCGCGCGCGTTTATAACGGATCGTGGAGCGAGTGGGTCGCCGATCCCTCGCGCCCGATCGCAACCGGCCGATAGTCACGAGGTCTAACGCACTAGATGCTTTCCGCGCTGTTTCGTTCGGTGCTCGAAACGCCGGTGGGCGCGATCGGGCTCACGGTAGATTCCGAGGGAACGCTGGTCGGGATCTCGCTGCCCAACCGCAAGCCGTCCGGCACGCCGGCGCAACCGCCTTTGCCGGCTGCGGCTCGCGGAATGCACGACGCTCGCGCGCAGCTAAGCGAATACTTTCTCGGCAAGCGTCGCGCTTTCGACTTGCGGCTGGCGCCTCACGGTTCGGCATTCGAGCAGCAGGTGTGGACCAAGCTCTTGGACGTGCCCTACGGAGTTACGACTTCGTACGGCGCGATCGCAGCCGGCCTCGGTCTCATCAACGGCGCGCGCGCCGTCGGCCGCGCGAATGGCGCAAATCCGATTCCGATCGTGATCCCCTGTCATCGCGTCATCGGCTCGGACGGCGAGCTGACCGGTTACGGGGGCGGCTTGCCGTTGAAGCGCGCGCTGCTCGAGCTCGAGGGCGCCATCGCGCCGTCCGAACCGCGCTTGTTCTAGCGTTTGACCGGCGGCGGGACCGCGAAGGGTTTGGCGACGGCGCCGGCGGGCGAAGCTTCGAGGCGCGCGAGATCTTCGGGCGTCGGCTCCTGCGAGAAGTCGCGGCAGGTGTCGACGAAGCAATAAAAACCGAACGGCTCGTTGCCGCGATTGACGAACTGATGGAGCTCGAGCGGACCGACGTAGATGACGTCGTTTGGCGCGATCTCCGTCGCCTCGTCGCCGATGATGGCGTAACCGAGACCGGTGCGCACGATGACGTAGTGCTCGTGCTCGTGCTTCTCCAACCGCGACGCGGCGCCGGGCTGGACCTCGAAGTAGCGCAGCTCCATCGCGGGCCCCGGCTCGCCACGGTCGCGCTTGCGGCTTCCGACGATCGTATGGCGGGCGACGCCGCTGCCGGGCGCGTCGGGCGTATAGCCCGCCGGCTCGACCCCTTCCCAGCCTCGTTGGTGCGCGCGCGTGACCCGTCTTTGCATGGTGTCTTAGAATAGCACATGCGTTACTGGCTTTTCAAAACCGAACCAAGCGCCTATTCATTCGAACAGCTCCGCAAAGACGGCACGACGCCGTGGACCGGCGTGCGCAACTTTCAAGCGCGCAACAATATGATGGAGATGAAGCTCGGCGACCTCGGCCTCTTCTACCACTCCAGCATTGCCGAACCGGCGGCCGTCGGCACCTGCAAGGTCGTCGCGATCGCCCATCCCGACTTCACTCAGTTCGACCGCAGCAGCGAATACTTTGACGGACGTGCCAAGCCGGAGAATCCGCTTTGGTACATGGTCGACGTCGCTTACGGCGAGGAGTTCGCGCATCCCGTCACGCTGGCGCGCATGCGCGCCGAGCCCCGGTTGGTCGGAATGGCGCTGCTGCGCCGCGGTCAGCGCTTGTCGGTGCAGCCGGTCATGCCGCACGAGTGGAACATCGTGTTGGAGCTAGCGGGATCTCCAAGTCATCCTTCGACAAGCTCAGGATGACACTGGGAGAAAGGCGAGGATTTAGTAGTTGAAGCCTTTGGTGAGGATGAAGCTCCAGATTGCCGGACCGAGGACATTGCCGTACGTGGCGGCCGTGCCACCGTTTGCGAGCGGAATCGCGACGCCGCTGCCGTAGATCGGGACGACTCCGGGCCAGGCGTTCCAGATGTTGTTTCCGGAGATCTGCAGCGCCAGCGACGCCGTGAACGGATAGCGCACGGTGAAGTATCCGTAACCGAACGGCGGCTCGTTGAACGAGTTGTTGTTGCCGTAGTAGGTCGTGCCGAGCATTACGAAGGCATGATTCTTGAACGTGTACGACAGCGAGACGTTCCCCTGCGCGTACGGAATCCGCGTGTTCAGCGCGTCGATCGTACTGCCGAAGCCGAAGTAGGGTGAGTACGAGACGCTGCCGATCCCTTCGCCGTTGAGGTTCTCATTTGCAATGATGTTGAGATTCTGATTGTACTGGCAGTTCGGACCAGGGCTGCTGCAATAGAAGTATTTCGGCAGATTGTAGAAGTATCCGCGCTGCAGCGCGCCGGCCAGATCGAAGCCCCAGCCGAAGGGCGGAATGCGCTTGAGCTCGAGCTCGATGCCTTGGTAGCGGAAGTTGCTGATGTTGGTGTTGAGTGCGTAGAAGATCGGCGTGTTGCCGGGAGCCTTCATGCTCGGGTCGGCCGAGTTGACGCAGGTAAAGGAGACCTGCGCGCAGGTCAGCCCGCTGTAGAGCGTTTCTCCAAAGTAGTGGTTGAAGAGATTGTTGTCGTAAACGTCGCCCGAGAGCACCGTCCAGCCGTCGTGAAGGCGATAGTCGGCGCCGAGATCGTAGCCGAAGGCCGTTTCGGGCAACAGCTGACCGCTATTCTTGGTCAACGTCGCGATCCGCGCCGCCGGGTCGTAAGAGGCGTCCGGCGCGGTTATCTGGCTGAGCAGGTAGAGGTAGGGCGGTGCGATCGCGCTGCCGGCCGCGAACCGGACGGCAAGATTCGAGTGCGGCTGCCAAACCACGCCCATGCGCGGATCGTTGTGGGAGGTGGTCGTGGTCGCGAAGTCCACGTTGCTTCCGTCGATTGCGCAGTTCGAAAAGCCGTCGAGAAACGGACAGCTCACGGGATAGGTGCTGCGGTAGATATTGTCATAGTCGGCGGCCATCAAGGACACGGTCGGCGAAAGCTGAAAATTCCCGCGCAGCAGCAGCGTCGTAAAGAGTTGCGAGGAGCCCTGTGGGATCGAGATCGTCGAGTACGTCGGTTCGACCTCGTAAGAAACCGAATTCGTGTTCGACTGATCGACGCTAAAGCTGATCGTGTTTTGGCCGAATGGGTGATCGTATTCGAACGACCATCCATTCAGCTTGTCGAGCTCGCTTTCGTTGAAATAGTCTGAGAAGTAGACCGGCTCGGTCAGTCCGTCGAACGGCTTGGAGATGCCGCTCGAGGTTCCGTAGATCGTCAGCTCGTAGGGGTTGAGGACGTTGGCGGCCGTGCCTTGCTGCGTCTCTCGATAGATCGAGGCATCGTAGTAGCGCCCAATGATCGTGTCGTTGCCCAGGGTCGTGGTCGCCTCGGCTTGGAACATCGGCTCGTTGTTCACTTCATTGTTCGGCGCGCCGGCGTACAGATACATGACCTCCTGCGGCCCCGCCGCGAGCGCTCCCTTGTATCCCGCCCCCGGCAAGAAGGTGGCGTTCGTGAAGTTACCGGTGTTGTTGTTTTGGTCGGCCGTCGTCCACCCGTCCAAGTAGCTCACGGTAAAGGTCGTCGACGGCGAAACGCGATAGCGCAGCTTCATCAACGTCGAGGTGTTGCCAAAAGACGAGAGCAGCGTATAGCAGCAGGCCAGCAGCGAGTATCCGGTCTGGATGTTGCTCTCGGTATTCCCGATATTGGTGTAGGTGGCGTTCCCCGAGAGTAGGGGACCCTTGGCGTTGCCCAAGAAGCCGTCGCTTGGATCTACCAGGACTTGCTTTCCGTTCTGCGGCCCGGGATCGTTGAGCGTGGAGACGGCAAAGACGTAGCCGAGACGTCCGTCGAGCGTGCTCGCGGTCAGGCCGATGTTGGCGTACGTCCCGCCATTGCTGGTGTAGCCGATCTGGTAATCGGGCACCGGCA
>JASHXG010000121.1 GCA_030043675.1 Vulcanimicrobiota bacterium | reverse complement strand
TCGGCGAGCGACGCGCGCGCCACCTCGCCGGCGCCCTACGCCTTCGATTTCTCACGGTCGCCGCGTAAGTTCACGGAGATCCCGGCCAAGTACAGCAAGGAGTACTTCCTCGAGCAGCCGCCCGACTTACGGCCGCCCGACAATGAGTAAGCGCGCGGCGATCCTCGCCCTCGCGTCGATGCTCGCTGCGTGCAGCGCGGGCTCATCGGGCGGTTCATCACAAATTCCAGTGGTGCAGCACACGCCGATGCTGGTCGCCCGCGACAGGATTCAGCACGTCGTGATCATCATTCAGGAGAACCGCAGCTTCGACAATCTCTTCCAAGGTTTCCCGGGCGCCGATACGCAGTCGTACGGCTACGACGAGCTAGGTAAGAAGATCGCGCTCCAACCAATCCCCCTCGAGATTAAATGGGATGTCGCGCACGATTCGAACGCCTTCATCGCGGCCTGCGACGGCTCGGGCAGCGTCCCCGGGACCGACTGCAAGATGGATGGCTTTGACAACGAGGCGCGCCTTGATTGCGGCATCAGCTGTCCCAAACACGCGGCGTATGCCTACGTTCCGCAGAGCGAGACCACGCCGTATTTCGACATGGGCAAAGAGTACGTGTTGGCCGACCAGATGTTCGCTTCGAACTTCGACGAGAGCAGCTTCATCTCGCACCAGTACATCATCGCAGCGCAAGCCGAGGCGACCTTCAACTACCCGTACCGCGCGTGGGGCTGCGAGGGCGGTCCGAGCGATGAGATCGAAACCTTGACGCAAAAGCGCCGACCGTCCGGCGACTACATTCCAGCCTGCTTCACCGACGACTCGCTGGGAGAAGAGCTCGACGATGCCGGCAAGTCGTGGCGCTACTACACGACTATCATCCACGGAGGCACGGGCAGGTTCTGGAACGCCTACCAGGCCAACAGCTACGTCTTTAACGGCCCCGACTGGAGCAAGAACGTCATCACGCCGCAGACGCAGTTCTTCACCGACCTCTCGAACGGCTATTTGGCGGACGTGACTTGGATCACGCCGACCTGCGCGAATTCCGATCACGCCGGCTGCGGCTCGAACACCGGACCCGCCTGGGTGGCATCGCTGGTCAACGCGATCGGTACCTCGAAGTTCTGGAAGTCGACGATGATCTTCATCTTTTGGGACGATCCGGGCGGCTGGTACGAGCACGTCCCGCCCAAGTACGTCGATTACGACGGCCTGGGCATGCGGATACCGTTACTGATGATCTCGCCCTATGCCAAGGTCGGCTGCGTCACGCACGTGCATTACGAACACGGCAGCATGCTGAAGTTCATCGAGAAGCGCTTCGGCCTCGCGGCGCTGTCGGCCAGCGACACGCGCGCCAACGACCCGGCGTCGGACGCATGCTTTAATTTTTCGCAAACGCCGCGCGCGTTCACGTCGATCCCGTCGGCGCACGACAGAGCGTTCTTCATGCATCAACCGCTCGACTTGCGGCCGGTCGACACCGAATAGGAGGTTTCATGCGGAGCTGGCACACCATCGGTAGGACGGCGTTGATCCTGGCCGTCGTTTCCACGTGCGGCTTGCTGCTCTGCGCCTGTAACGCGAACGGCGGCAGCGCTTCAGGCGCCGGAGCGATCCCGATGTCGGGCGCGCCACGGAACATCGGGTTGGCCCAGCTCGCGCGCGATCCGTTGCGCAAGAAGGTCAAACACGTCGTCATCATCGTCCAAGAGAACCGCAGCTTCGACAACCTCTTCCAAGGGTTTCCGGGCGCCGACACGCAGTCGTACGGCTACAACGAGCAGGGCGACAAGATTACGCTCCAGCAAATCCCGCTCCAGACCGACTGGGATCTCCCCCACGATTCGTACGCCTTCATCGCGGCCTGCGACGGCTCGGGCAGCATCCCCGGGACCGACTGCAAGATGGACGGCTTTGACGACGAGGGCGGCTTCTATTGCGGCACCAGCTGTCCCTCAAACCCGCCGTATGCCTACGTCCCGCACAGCGAGACCGCGCCGTATTTCGACATGGGCAAAGAGTACGTGTTGGCCGACCGGATGTTCGCCTCGAACTTCGACGAGAGCAGCTTTATCTCGCACCAGTACATCATCGCAGCGCAAGCCGAATCGGCCTTCAACTTCCCCTACGGCGCGTGGGGCTGCCCGGGCGGTCCGAGCGATGAGATCGAAACGTTGACGAAGGAGCGCCAACCCTCAGGCGATTACATCGCGGCCTGCTTCACCGATAAATCGCTAGGAGAAGAGCTCGACGATGCCGGCAAGTCGTGGCGCTACTACACGACGTCCGTCTACGGGAGCGAAGGCGGCCTGTGGAACGCTTATCAAGCGAACAGCTACGTCTATAACGGCCCCGACTGGAGCAAGAACGTCATCACGCCGCAGACGCAGTTCTTCACCGACCTCTCAAACGGCTATTTGGCCGACATGACCTGGATCACGCCGACCTGCGCGAACTCCGATCACGCCGGCTGCGGCTCGAACACCGGACCCGCCTGGGTGGCATCGCTCGTGAACGCGATCGGTACCTCGAAGTTCTGGAAGTC
>JASHXG010000017.1 GCA_030043675.1 Vulcanimicrobiota bacterium | reverse complement strand
CGTTCATGGCGCGTTTGAGTTTGGCGAGATTCGCGCGCCGTTGCGTCGCCCCGGGTATTCGGTCGCGCTCGAACGCCGCGCGTTGGCGCGCGAGTACGGCACCCAGCTGCTCCGAGGTCATGTGGACGGAATGATCGGCGGCGGGCCTTGGAAGGTTCCGGGGTCGTTCAAGGCCTCGACGAGCCGTGACGCGGGCGCGTAGCTTCGCAGCGTCACGTAGAACGGACCCGACGGCACCGGCAGCCAGTTCGATTCCTTGCCCGGGCCCGGATCCTCGTGCTGCAGATAGATCGTGAACGAGCCATCGGCGTTGCGCCGCAAATCGTCGTCGCTTCCCAGTGCGTAGCGATCGATCGGGTTTGGCGCCGTGTAACTGGTGACCGCATCGTACGCGGTGAGCGACCAGAAGCCGGGAGGAACGGGCGTTATGTAGGTCATCGGTGCTTTGAACGTGATCGCATAATGTTTTGTGCCAACCAGCGGCGCACGCGCTGCGTCGGCGTAAGCCTGATAATAGACGGCTTCGGCCGGCGTGTTCGAGGTCAAGCCGATGATGGCGACGATGCCACGCGAGACGTAGTCGCCGCCGTACATACCGAGGTTGCCGGGCGGTATGACCCAACCGTTGGCAATGTTTCCGATCACCGACATGCCCGCCACCAGCATCGGGCCGATCCGCTGGGCGGCCAGCTTCATTTGCTCCAGAACCGCGGGGCTCACGCTCGCGGGCGTCCACTGCTTGCCCAGCACGATTCCGAGGTACTGGTATTGTGGCAGCACGTTCTTGATCTGCGCCTTCGGCGGCGGATTTTCATTCATCGCCGCGGACAGGATCTCCCAGAACTGCAGCGGGTCGGTAAATTGCATTTGGCTGCTGGCGACCTTGGGGTTGATCTCGGGCGCGGCGTAGTCGTACGCCGGCTGCGACGGCGCCGGCTTGCCTTCGTACCGTGCGAGCCCTTCGACGGTAATCGCGCGCAGCACCGCCTGCGCGCCGGCAAGATCGGCATGGCCCTTCACGTGCACCCGCGGTTGAAGCTCGACCCACGGCGTCGGACAATCGATGCGCCTCACGCCGGCGGGAAGCTTACCGCGCCAACCGGGACCCACGAGCGCAAAGGTTCCTCCCTTATATCCGGTAGCGACGCCGCCGACATAAGCGAAGGCGTTGGTCCACATGTCGACGATTTCCACCATGTAATAACGGCCGTTCGAATTCGGAGCCCGCAGGATCAGCGGTTGCCGGCGGAGGTCCATGAATCCGAAGCCGTAGATGACGTTGACGTTCGGGGTGACGTACCCGAGTTTCTCAGCTACGGCCGGCGTCGCAATGTCTGCGACGCGCCAGATCTCGTTCGGCTTCGACTTGGCGCTCGGGGCAAACGACACCGAGTAGCGCAGGTTATACATCGCCACGATCGGCACGCCGTACGTCGCGGCCTGAAGCGCGAGCGAATTGACCCACGTTTGCGCGTCGGCGGCTTGGCTCGACTGGTCGGAAAATGCCGGCAGGCTTGACGACAGCATCCATGCGAGGATCGATGCCGAGGCGAGCGCCGCTCGAAGTCTTTTGGTCGTTTTCATTCTGGTGAACCTTTCAATCCGGCGACGAGAGTCTTTGCAGCCTGTTCGGCCGCGGCATTGAAGGCGCGGCGTGGCAGGCCGTCGGCGAGCCCATCGATCGCGAGCATCGTAAAGCCGTGGACGAGCGACCACGCCGCGAGCGAAGCGAGCTGTATGCGCTTGGGGTCGTTTCTTAATCCCGGAAAGACGGCGCTCGAGGCGCCGCGCTCGATAATCCCGGTCAGGACGGATTTGGCCGCATCGGCGGCTTCGACCAGATCTTCGGGCCGCTCGGCTTCGCCCGACCCGAGCACCGACCCGAACATCAGCTTATAGAAGGCCGGATTCTCGATGCCAAAGCGTACATAAACGACGCCGGTCTTAACGAGAGCAGCGTCGGGACGATCCACGCCTTCGATCGCCTTGCGCATCCGGTCGCGCAGCGTCAGAAATCCCGACGCAGCGACCGCCGCCAACAACTGCTGCTTGTCCGCAAAGTGATTGTAGGGCGCGTTATGGCTGACGCGCGCGCGGCGCGCAACCTCACGTAACGAGAAGGTCCAATTCTGCTCCTCGGCCAGGAGCTCGAGAGCGGCCTCGATTAGCGATCGCCGCAGGTCGCCGTGGTGATAGCTGCGCGGCGGTTCGCGCCGCCGTTTCTTGGTAGCCGTCATAACACTTGCACTCCTATGTTGACAACGCCCACATTATGGCATATAAATATGGACACTGTCAACACCAGCCGCGGCGCCTGTCGCCGCGTGCGTTTTCGGAGGGATCATACGATGACTCGCGTCCTTCAGACGGCCGCGCTGGCCATGTGCGCCGCCGCTCTCTCGCCCGCCCTCGCGCTCGCCGATCAGCCCGCCCCGGGCGCAGCAACGCCGGCCGCTTCAGCTTCCCCGGCTCCGCCCAACGCGGGCGGGTTCCCGCAGCTTCCGCCCAACTTCGATCCGTGCGGAGGCCCGCAAGAGCTGCTGAACAAATTCGGATTGACGCCGTGCGTGGTTCCGCTCGGAGAGGCGATGCTCTCGGCCGGCTACAGCAGCGCCAAGGTGAACGGCACCGTCACGGCCGGAGCCGTCGCGACGCTTCCCGTCTCGGCCTTGGCCCGCGAATTCCCGCAGGCGCTATTGACCGTCGGGATCACGCCGCGCACCGACATCGAGCTGCAGCTACCGCAATATCTGCGTCTCGACACGACGGAGCGGCCATGGCTTGCGCAGGGAGCTACCGATACGGGCGTCGAGATGAAACAACGCGTCGCCTTCGATCCGCTTGCGGCGACGATGACGTCGCTCATCGTACAGGTGAAGCTTCCCACCGGATCGCCGTCTCTGCGCGCGGCCTCGCCTTCATACGCGCTCGGCGCTTTGCAGTCGAA
>JASHXG010000120.1 GCA_030043675.1 Vulcanimicrobiota bacterium | reverse complement strand
TCATCCCTTACGATTACGCGCGCAGCATCGTGCTTCGCAAACCGACGACGATTCAAATCCTGCTGGATGCGACCAACGCCAACGTCGCCGACATCGGGCAAGGCTACGCCGCATCGACCGTAGCCTATTTGAGCGCGCGCCTGGCCGGCACGGCGTCGACGGCCAAGGTCGGGCTGGTGGCGACCTACGTGAACAACCCCGGCCTGGTGGACTCGTGGTTCATGGTGACCGGCATCTTGGGCATCTTGCTGATCCTCAACGGCTCGATGATCTCATCGACGATGATGATCAAGGAGCGGTCGGCGGGAACGCTCGAGCAGCTGCTGATGTCGCCCGCATCGACCACCGAGATCATTCTCTCGAAGGTGATCCCGCTCTTCGTCTTGCTCACCTGCTTGGCAATCGTGTCGCTGTCGGCGATCCGCTACCTGTTCGGCGTACCGCTCCACGGAAGTGTGCTCGTTTTGTCGCTCGGCGTGGCATTGTGCATGTTGTGCGGCATCGCGTTGGGCATGTGCGTCGCCACGATTGCGACCAACGCCTTGCAGGCGCAGCTCGCGGTCTTCTTTCTCAACCCGCCGCTCGCGACGCTCTCGGGCGCGTTTACGCCGATCGAGGCGATGCCGAAATGGCTGCAGCCGTTCACGGTTCCCAACCCGATCGCCAACTTCGCGGCCATCTCGCGCGGCGCGCTCATTCGAGGGACCGGGTTCGAGGCGCTGTGGCCAAACTTCGCTTGGCTCGCGCTCGTGACGTTCTCGCTGCTGGTGGTCAGCATCGTTCGTTACCGGCGCCAACTGCTCTAGGGGCTTGAGCTCAGGCTGTTCAGGGTCTATTCGTAGACGTGGCCGCCGGCGGCGATGTAGCCGCCTTCGTGCCGGCCGCGCGGGTCGCGATGCGTCCAATGGATGACGCCGCCGAGCGGATAGTATTCGTACTCACCTTTGACGTTGACGCGATCGCCGCGCGCGAGCGCGAAGGCGCCGGTGAAGTCGGTGTTGGCTTCGACCCGCACCACCAAGTTGCAGCCGCTGGCCAAGCGCATCAGAAAGCCTTCGTGCGGACTGACGCGCCCCGGCTGCACGCCGAAGACGCGCGTCACCGTTCCGTCCGCCACGACCTCGACGTGCGAACGCCCGGCCGAGTAGGCACCGCAGACGGCGGGATCGTCGGCCGGCTGCGTGGTTCCACACGCGGCCGCGAACACCAGAGCCGCAGCGGCGAGGATCGCGCGCACCTTACGCATCGTCGAAGCCATACAGCCGCTGGGCCACGATATACTGCCAGACCGGCTCGGGAACGAGATAGCGAATGCTTCGCCCCTGTGCGATCAGCGTGCGCACCAGCGTGGCGGATTCGGGGATCTCCGGGAGATTCAACGACTTCACGCGCTCGCGCAAGTCCGGCGGCACGGCGGCGATCACACGCGAGAGCGCGTCGGCCGCGATTCCGGGGCGCGGCGCGATTACGAATCGCTCGAGCCCTTCCAACACATCGTTGAAACGCACCCATGCCGCATTGACCAGCGAATCGGCGCCGATGATGAAGGTGAAGTCCGCGCCGGAATATTTGGCGTGCAGCCGCGGCAAGAGATCGGCGGTGTAGCCGGTCGCGTCCTCCCGCAAGTCCGTGTCGTCGAGCGCAAAAGCCGGGTTGCTCTCGATCGCGCCCAGAATCATCGCGCACCGGTGCGTCGCGTCGGCATGCGCCTTGTCGCGATAGTGTTGATTGCTGGCCGGCACGAAAAGCACGCGATCGAGCCGTTCGAGCAGCCGCGCCGACTCGGCCACGAAGAGATGCGCGTTGTGAATGGGATCGAAGGTGCCGCCGAAAATGCCGACTCTCATGAGTAGGTGAACTCGTACGGCCCGATGCGAACCGTATCCCCTTCGGCCGCGCCGAGGTCGCGCAACTTTTTCTCCACGCCCATCCTCGCGAGCGCGCGCTCGAAACGCGCCAGCCCCTCGTCGGAATCGAAGTTCGTCATCGCCGCAAGCCGTTCGACCCGGTCGCCCGAAATGAGGAACGCGCCGTCGCGTTGACGCTCGATACGAAACGCATCGCGCGCGACCAGCTCGATGCGCGCCGGAGGTGCGACCGTTTCCGGGATCGGCGCGTGCTCGATCTTCTGCCAAATCGCGAAGATCAAGTCGCGCACGCCTTCGCGCGTTGCTGCGCTGATGGCGCGTATGCCGGGAAACTGCTCGCGCAGCCGTTCCAGCGATTCACGCGCCGATGGAAGGTCGAGCTTATTGAGTACCAGCAAGGCCGGCTTTTCGAGCAAATGCGGATTCCAGGCGCGCAGCTCGCCTTCGATCGTCGCGATGTCGTGTAGAATGTCGTCGAGCGGCTTCGCGCCGTCGAGCAGATGCACGAAGGCGCGCGTTCGCTCGAGGTGTCTGAGGAATCGATCGCCCAGGCCGGCGCCTTCGTGCGCACCTTCGACCAGCCCGGGGACGTCCACCATCACGAACGACTCGTCGTCGGAGACGCGCACGACACCCAGCTGCGGCTCGAGCGTCGTAAACGGATAGTCGGCGATCTTCGGGCGCGCCGCCGAAACGACCGAAAGCAGCGTCGACTTGCCGGCATTGGGAACACCGACGATGCCGCAATCAGCGAGCAGCCGCAGCTCCAGGCGCAGCGTGCATCGCTCGCCCGGTTCGCCTTTCTCGGCGACGCGCGGCGCCTGACGGACGCTGGTTGCAAAATGCTGATTGCCCAATCCGCCGCGGCCGCCTTTGGCGACCAGCGCGCGCGCACCGGCCTGAGCGAGGTCGGTGAGAAGGACTTCGGACTTTCCTTCACTGGCCCGGTAGACGAGCGTCCCGACCGGAACGGAAATCGTCAGGTCTTGACCGCTCCGGCCGGATTTGTTCGAAGGTCCGCCCGGTTTGCCGGACTCGGCCGCGAAGGCGCGCCGAAAACGAAACTCGACCAGCGTGGAGAGCTCGGGCGTCGATTCGAGATAGACGCTGCCGCCGTGGCCGCCGTCGCCGCCGGCCGGACCGCCCTTGGGAATGTACTTCTCGCGCCGCCAGGCAACGATGCCGTCACCGCCGTTCCCGGCGGCAACCGAGATCTCTACCTCGTCAATGAATTGCAGCGCGCGTTCGGCTAGGCTGCGGGCACCACGGAGACGTGCTTGCGCGCACCGCCGTTGCTGAACTCGACGGTCCCGTCGATCAGCGCGAAAAGGGTATGGTCGCGCCCGATGCCGACGTTCGAGCCGGGATAGAACTTCGTGCCGCGTTGGCGGACCAGGATGTTCCCAGCGACCACTTGCTCGCCTGCAAAGCGCTTAACCCCGAGGCGCTGGGCATTGGAATCCCGCCCGTTACGGGTCGATCCCGCCCCCTTCTTAGAGGCGAAGAGCTGAAGATCGAATAGGAACATAGCCGGCTGATTGTACCAGAGCGCCCCCAGGATTCCAAGGGGGCCTTTCTCGGCCTTCACGCCCAACGCGCGACCAGCGAAACACACACGAGCTTAGCGGTGCTCGTGGACGTATTGCCACAGTATGTGCTGGATCAAGTTGCTTCGGTTCCGGTGCTGTCTCTCTGAGAGGCGATCCAGAGCTTCAAGTAGGGGTGCACTCAAGCGAACAGAGATCGGAGAATGCTCGCGCGCGCTCTTGACGATCTCCGCGCGTTCAACTTCGTGCGGTTGCGACCGCTCGAGCTCACGGATCATCTGTTCTCGAGTTTTTTTCGTCGTCGTTGCCATAGCTGTTTTTCCCTTTTTATCGTCGATGGAAAGCGCGTCTCTCGAAATCGTCCATATCGCGTGCCGCGAAGACGCGAAATCGACCGTCAGCCAAGAATTCGCCGACCAGTTTTAGCCAGCGCCCCGACCCGGTTTGGCCGTAGATTACCAAGTAATCGCCGTCACGGCGCTGGCGGTAGACCGCCTCTTCACCATCGACTCCAAACAAAAGCTCGTCGACCTCGTCGGGTGTAACATGATGGCTTTGCCAAAGATGATTAACATTGTCATCGTCCCAATAAAGCGGTTCAATGACTCGGGGCGTGTGTAGCTATTTGTAACACTCTGTACTACAATGTCAAGGGCGGGCGAGGGGTCGGCTAGCTCTAACCGTCAACGCGATCCGGGTTGGAGCATGGTCAAGTGCGTCGCGGCCTGATCGGTGCGGTCCTCGCCTTTCCGGCGGCTTTTGCTTTTGTTCTTGGAACCATACTTCATTCGTGTCTGCCGGATCGGCCCGAGCTAGTGGCCTTTCAAATCATTCTCGGGATTCCGCCCGCCTTTATGCTCTGGCTACCGTTTGCGTTCGCAGGCTTCGCCATCGGTCGCCTCGTTCGCTCAGACATCCGGCTACCTGCAGCTCTATTGGCTGCCCTTGTAACGGCGGCTGCCACCTTCTCGTGGGGCTTTGCAATACTCAAAGGGCCCTGCTTGCCGCTCTAGGCACGCCTGCTAGATTGACCAAACGTCGCACCCAACCCGGCTCACTCCACGGCTTTCGGTAGTGGTCCCCTTTGAAAATTGGCGGTTAATTGCGCTTGGTGGACCTAATGGGGTGGTCGCCGGAACCAAGTCGGCATAGGCAGGATTCTCTCGGCTTGGACTAAGGCCCGGACGAGCGCCCGGGTGGGCGGAAGAGACCAGGGCGGATGAACAAGGACTATCCACCACCAAGCCGCGGTAAGACCGATCCAAAGCAAAAAGAGGCAAATGGAGATGGCCCATAGCCGCTTGGCAGGCATGGTATGCTTTCTATATGCCAAAGCGCTCTCGCAAGCCTCCGTCTGATCCGATCCGGGCCGCCCATTCGGTTCTAGCCCAACTGACGGGCGAAGAACCGCGCCGGCTGTCTGACGGGAAAGACCCTGCCGCTGTTGCTTTAGGGCGCAAGGGTGGCCTCAAGGGCGGCAAAAGGCGGCTAGAAACCATGACCGAGGACGAGCGCAAGGAAAGCGCTCGCAAAGCCGCCGAGGCTAGGTGGGCAAAGAAACCCACTTCCCGGCTTTCCACACCTGTGGATAGCCTTGTGGAGAAGACCCTGGATCGGCCCCTTTGAGGGGGCTTTGAGACCTTATTCTGCCGAGCAATTCGAGCCGGGGAGACCGCTTGCCGCAGGCAGTTCATAAGGCGGAAAAATCCCGGTAATATCGTGCGCGCCAATCTGTGGATAAGTGCATAAGATCGTGCATAGAACCCGCAGGAGCAACGCTTCATTAAGCCAACATGCCGCGCCTCACGGGGGTGGCGCAGTCCGACTCCTCTCGCTTGGGGACCGCTGCGTGGTGCTACTTCTTCAAACGAGAGGACGCAAAGCATGGCGCTTGCGATCGGCAATTCGGACATCTCAAACGAGCTCTGGCAATCTGCTCTTGGGACGTTAGAACGAACGTTCTCAAAGCCCGTCTTTGAGATGTGGATCAAGCCGATCCGCTTTATCTCGTTCCATGGCAACGAGCTGCACCTGGCCGTACACAGCAAGTTCGCTCAGGACTGGGTAGGGAGCAAGCTGCGCGCGCAGATGATCGGGGTCTTGAGCGAGCTGTTTGGAACCGACGTCGAGCTGCGTCTCTCGGTGGCCGAGCCAGGCGACGGCGCGCGCGGCGGCGCCGGCGTCGTACCTCGCCCCTCCGACGAGCTGCGCACCGCTAACCTTAATGTTCGTTATACGTTTGAGGAGTTCGTCGTTGGAAACTCCAATCGGTTCGCGCACGCAGCTGCGCAAGCCGTTGCCGGCGCGCCGGCGCGCGCCTACAACCCGCTTTTTCTCTACGGCGGCGTCGGTTTGGGCAAGACGCACTTGATGCATGCGATCGGCCACCGCGTCGTCCAGGACAATCTTGCGACTAACGTCGTCTACGTAACGTGCGAAAAATTCACCAACGAATTCATCATTGCGCTGCAGAACAACCGTACGCCCGAGTTTCGCAACCGCTACCGTCAAGTTGACGTGCTGCTCATCGACGACATTCAGTTCTTGGCCGGTAAGGAAACGACGCAAGAAGAGTTCTTTCACACCTTTAATGCGCTGCACGAGTCCGGGCGGCAGCTGATCATCTCATCGGACCGCCCGCCCAAGGAGATTCAGACGCTGGAAGCCCGGCTGCGTTCGCGTTTCGAATGGGGCCTGCTGACCGACATTCAGGCGCCGGATCTCGAGACGCGCGAGGCAATCCTGCGCAAGAAAGCCGAGAGCGAGAACATCCCGGTTCCGGTCGAAGTGACCTCTTTCATCGCGAAAGTGATCCCTTCGAACATCCGCGAGCTGGAAGGCGCGCTGATCCGAGTGGTTGCCTACGCGTCGCTCACCAAGGCGCCGATCACGACCGATCTCGCTGCCGAAGTTCTCAAGAGTGCCGTCGCGCAAGTGCCGCTGCACCGCATCACGATTGCGAAGATTAAAGAAACGGTTTCGGGCGCGCACGGTCTAACGGTGAAGGAGATGGACAACGGGCGGCGCGACCAGCGCCTGGCCGCACCCCGGCAGATCGCGATGTACATCGCGACCGAGCTGACCAACTATTCGCTGCCGCAAATCGCCCGGGACTTCGGCAAGAAGGACCACACCACGGTCATGTACGCGCGCGACAAGATCAAGGAGCAAATGCAGCGCGACGAAGCCTATCGCAACAAGATTCGCCAGCTCATCGCCATGTGCCAAAGCCCGTAAGGGCTCCCCACAGCCTTGCGCACAGGGCGAGCCTACCCGCAAGGATAACTCACCCACTGCTCTCGCCGCGTGGACCGGGTGCATGACCGGCAACCGGTCTCCACACGGTTATCCCTAGCCCGGATCCGCGCCAGCGCGAGCGATTGGAGACTTGTCCGCAATTTACACCGCTCTACTACTGCTACGACTCTCTA
>JASHXG010000119.1 GCA_030043675.1 Vulcanimicrobiota bacterium | reverse complement strand
CGCCGTTCCGGTGTTGGCCGTCTACGGCACCTCCGATTTCGAAACCGAGCTCGCAGATCACGAGCGGATCGTAGCGGTCGTCAACGCGTCTCATCCGCAAGCCGCAAGCCTTGCAGTGCTCCCCGGCATGAGTCACCGCCTGGGGCTGGCGCCTTCGAGTAAGGCCGCCGAAACCGACGACGAGCGCGGCACGGTCGAGCCCTATGATGCCGAGCTCAGCCGCATCATTGTCGCCTGGCTACGCGGCGTGAACCGCGCCGGAAATGTCACACCGTGAGCACCGGCACCGTCTAAAGGGCGGAGGTTCGAAAACGACATGTTGAAGTGGTTGATCAAGCGGCAGCCGGAAGCGTTCGGACGGCGCTGGGGGTACGATACCGGTTACATGCGCGAGATCGTCGACGAGGCGGGTGCCGGCGCGGTGATGCCGATGCAAGGACTTGGAAAGTTGTCGAGTTACCGCAAGAACGTTTCGCGCGACGTGTACGCCGGCGCAACGCTGACGGCGTCGAAGGCCGCGGACTGCGGACCATGCCTGCAGCTCGGCGTCAAAATGGCCGAAGCCGAGGGCGTCAAGGCGCAAACGATCCGCGCGATCCTGGAGCGCGACTATAAAAACTGCTCCAAGGATGCGTTACTCGGCATCGAGCTGGCGCTGGGAACGATCGCGCGCGACGGCAGCGGCGAGGAAGCGCGCGCCGAGATCGTGCGCCGTTGGGGGCGAGCCGGACTCGTCTCCTTAGCCTACGGCATCGTGGCCGCGCAAGCGTACCCGACGTTCAAGTACGCGATCGGTCACGGCCATGCGTGCGTTCGCGTGCACGTCGGCAACGAAACGATCGCGATCCAGAGCCCGCAGTACGCGTGACCGCCGAGCGGGCCGAGCGATTCGAAGCGCTGCGACCGGCGCTGGTACGCCACGCCTATCGCATGCTCGGCGAATACGGCGAGGCAGAGGACGTCGCACAGGACGCGTACTTGCGCTGGAACGCTTCGCTCGAGCGCGCGAGCGCCGACGACGACCGGGCGCTGGCGCGGACGATCGTGACGCGCCTCTGTCTCGACCGTCTGCGTTCGGCGCGCGCGCGGCGTGAGGTGTACGTCGGCCCGTGGCTGCCCGAACCGGTCGTTTCCGAAACGCGCCAGGATCCGCAGGCGGCGGCCACGCTGGCCGACGACATCTCGTTCGCGCTCTTGCTCGCGCTCGAACGCTTGGCACCGCTCGAGCGCGCCGCGTTCTTGCTGCACGACGCGCTCGACGTGCCGTTCGCCGAGGTCGCGCAGGCGTTGGAACGCAGCGAGCCGGCCGTTCGCAAACTCGCCGAGCGCGCCCGCGAGCACGTTCGCGATGCCGGGCGACATTCGCGCCGGGATCCGCACGAGCTCGCGCGCGTGCGCGACGCCTTCCTGGCGGCGTTCCAAAACGACGACCCGGCCGCTCTGCAGCGACTGCTCACCGAGGATGTCGTCTTCACGAGCGACGGCGGCGGCAAGGTTCCGGCGGCGACCGCACCGGTCGTCGGGCGCGAGAACGTCACCAAACTGCTCTTCGGCATAAAGCAGGTCGGGTGGCGCAACATCGTGCGGATCGAGCTCGTCACCCTCAACGGCATGCCCGGGATGGTCACGTTCAACGCCGCCGGCGTTCAGGACGTCGCCACGTTCGAGTTTTCGGGTAGCCGCATCTCGGCGATGTACGTCGTGCGAAATCCCGAGAAGTTGCGCGCCGTCGCACAGCGCCTTCAGTCAACCTAGTCGATCCCGGTCCCAGCAAGACGCCGCCTATTCGCCCCCCGGTCTCAGTTGTACGGACCGCGTCCGCCGGTTGTACGGGCTATTTGTACGTCTGTCCGTGTTTGGCAGCGCGCTCCTTTGCGACCATCGATGCGCAGGGCATCCGCCCTCATTACAACTTTGACAAAGGAGCACATGTCATGAAGTTTCGCACGAAGGCGGCGCACTGCGCCTTCTGGATCAGCGCGTCGGCCATCATCGCAGCTTGCTCGCCCCCGGCGCAGCAAGGGGCGCTTCCGTCGACCCCGCTCGCGGGCTCCGCGTCGCGATCGGCTGCGGCCGCGGCACGACCCGACGACCTAACGTTCCAGACGATCGATAACGCAAAGGATCCGACCTTCAATCAGTTGCTGGGAATCAGCGACTCCGGCGTCATCTCCGGATACTTTGGGATCGGATCGAAGCAGCACCCAAACAAGGGCTACGTCGTGGTTGCGCCCTATGGGCAAACCAATTTCGCGGACGAGAACTATCCCGGATCCGTTCAGACGCAAGTAACCTGTATCGACAACCTCGGGAACACGGGTGGATTCTGGATCGACGGCAAGGGCGTCAATCTCGGATTCATCGAGTGGAACGGCGTCTTCACCAGCTACAAGGATCCGAAGACCGGCAAAGGCACGGTAAATCAGATCCTCGGTCTCAATGACGCTGGAATCGCGGTCGGCTTCTACACCGACGCTAAGGGCACTAACCACGCGTTCAAAGTGAACCAGGCCACCGGCAAGTTCACGGCGATCACGCCTCCGGGCGGGACGAACGTGACTGCCACGGCGATCAACAACGCCGGCGACATCGTGGGATTCTACAGTGCCGGCTCGCAAACCGTCGGATTCCTCAAGAAGAACGGCAAGTTCTCGACCTTTGCCTTCCCGAACTCGACCAACACGCAGCCGTTCGGCGTGAACTCCGCCGATGCCGTCGTCGGACAGTACGTAGATGGCGACGGCGCGACCCACGGCTTCTTGTTGGAGTCGCCGCTCTCGAAGGCCAAGTTCGAAAAGATCGACGATCCCAACGGCTTGGGAGCCACGACGATCAACGGGATCAACAACACCGGCAAGATGGTCGGATTCTACACCGACGGCAAACAGGTCACCCACGGAATGCTGATTACCCCCTAGAGGCGTCCCGCGTCCCAAGCTGGTTACCAGCATCTCGGCTTTACGATGTCCATGGCGCCTGTGAGGCTTTCACTCGCGCCGGTTCACTAGAGGCAAATCGACCACGGTCCCGGCAGGCAAAAAAAACGCCTGTCGGGACTTCTAGCATCCTGACTACCGCGACTTTGCCAGGGGACCCGCACGACCGCGGTCAAAGCGACGCCCTCGGAGGAACCTCGATGAAGCGCGTACTTTTGATCGGCTTCGAGCCTACGGCCGTCGATTATTCGGATCCCGCTTTACCGCCGGGCGTGACCGCGGAGATGATCGAGGCCGGAATCAAGGCCGGCATCGCGGATATGGCCGGTCGCGGCTGGCTGCCCGAGGCTTGCCTGATCAAACCCGACGAGAGCGCGATCCCGACGGTTGAACGCAGCCTTACCGCTGACCCCTATGATTGCGTCGTGATCGGGGCGGGCGTCCGGCTACCGCCAAGACACCTTGGTCTGTTCGAGGCGATCGTTAACACCATCCGCCGTGTCGCCCCGCGAGCGGCCATCGCCTTCAATACGCGCCCGGACGATACCGGCGCGGCCGCCGCGCGTTGGATTTGACCTGCCTCACCCCTGACTTACAGTCCCTTGCCGGTGCTCGCGAAGGGGATGTTGTCCGGCGTTACGATCCGGGCGAGGTCGTGAAAAATTCTGTTGGCGACGCCGGGCGGCGGATTACCATTCTGCACCGTGACCCAAGCGACGATGAATGCGCCGGTGGCCGGAAAATAGTAGTTAGCCGTGTTGTAGCCGGGCAAGCCTCCTGTGTAGCCGTACCAGCCGGCGCTACAGCCCAGGGCGAGGCCGAACGCGAGGTTCCCATCGCCGGTGGGAATGCAATCCATTAGGGCGCGGTGGGTTGCCGGCGCGCTCACCTTTCCGGTGACGTAGAGCGTAATCCAACGCTTGATGTCCGCCATGTTGGAGATCATGTTGCCGGCCGCCCCCGTCATCGAAACGGGGATCTGGCCGCTGACATTCTCCCAGTTCCGATTCTTGTCGAGACCGTAACCGCGCGCCCAAGGATCCGGCATGGCTTGCGTCTCCGGGTAGCTGGTATTCGAGAGGCCGAACGGCACGATTAGGCGCTTGCGAATCTGATCGCCCACGCCGTCGTGGGTGACGGACTCGATGATAAGCCCCAAAATGAGGTAGTTGGTGTTGCTGTAATGGTAGCCCTTATTCGGGGCGAAATACGGCTTCTGTTGCACGGCCCAACGGATGATGGTCCGCGGATCCCACGTTGGGGGCAACACCTTCATGGCGTTGATCTGCGGGGTGTCGTACGCTTCGAACAGACCGCTGCGCATATTACAAAGCTGGCGGATCGTGATATTCTCCGCATTCGGAACGTTCACGCCGATCGCAAAGCGGCTGATCGGATCGTCGAGGCTCAATTTCTTTTCGTCGACGAGCTGCAAGATCACGGCCACCACGAAGGTCTTCGTGTTGCTTCCGATGCGAAAATGGTCGGCAGCGGTGAGTGGACGCTTCGTTGCCAAATCCGCATAACCGAAGCCGTGCACGTAGCTCCCGCCGCGACCATCCCACACGCCGATCAGGACGCCGGGAACCGGCGTACGGCCGCCGTAAAGCACGCGATTGCGCTGCACCGCAGCCGCGATCGCGCGTTGGACCCCCGGACTCGCGACGGACGGAGTATTGACGGCGGCGCTCGCGATTGCGGGCGTCATCATGCAGAGGAGGCCTAAAGCGAGCGATCTCATGTTGCCGCTCCTTTTCTCGCTGTCCAGGACAAAACCCTAACGTTCGAGGGGTGCGCCGCGGAGCCGATGAAGCGTCGTTAATGACTCGCTTCTTTACGGATACGGATCGCCTCGAGGCGTTCAGCGACGGCGTTCTCGCCGTCATCATCACGATCATGGTGCTCGAGCTGCGGCCGCCGCAAGGCACGGCATTGCACGACCTGCTGCCGGAGCTCCCCGCGATCGCTACCTATGCCTTGAGCTTCGTCTTCATCGGCATCTACTGGAACAACCACCATCACATGCTGCGCGCCAGTCGCGGCATCGACGGACGAGCGATGTGGGCGAACCTCAATCTGCTGTTTTGGCTTTCGTTGGTGCCGTTCGCGACGGCGTGGCTGGGACGCAACCCTCAAGCGTCCGGCGCAACCGCGTTCTACGGCTTCGTCCTTTTGATGTGCGCGATCTCGTATTCGATCCTTCAGGGCGCGCTGCTGCGCGTTAACGGCCGGGATGCGCCATTCGCCAAAGCCATCTCGGTTGACGTCAAGGGCTTGGCTTCGCTGGCTCTGTACGTTGCGGCGATTGCCGCCGCTTTCTTCTCGACCTTTGTCTCGGACGCCATCTTCATCATCGTTGCGGTCATGTGGTTTGTTCCGGACCGGCGTTTCGAGCCGCTGATCAACCGCTTGCATGACAACGGCAACTTTGATCTTTCTTGAGGAGGCGTCGCGTGCATCGCTACGAACTGAGACCGCATGCGTCTGCTACGAATTTCGTCGATCTTCGTCATGGTTTCGCTCGGAGTTCTGGCCGGTTGCTCCGCGAGCTCCACGCCCGGGACGCCGAACGCGCCGTCAGCCGGCGCGGCGGCGGTTGCACGCGATACCGGCGGTGGGCTGATTTACGCCTCGTCGTTCGGAGATAACACCGTCGACTATTATGAGAAGGGCACGGGTCCGAACAACCCGGTTGCCGGGACGCTCTCGGGCAGCCTTTCGAATCCCTGGGGCATGGCCGTCGACAAGAGCGGCAACCTCTACGTCGCCAACTCGGAAGACGAGAACGTGCTCGTCTACGAGAAAGGTTCGACCTCTCCGACGCGCACGCTCGAGGATAGTAAGTTTCCGTGCGATGTCGCGGTCGGATCCGACGGCACGGTCTACGTCGCCAACGGCAGCGGACCGATGTTCAGCTCGGGCAACGTGGTCATCTACGGATCCGGCGCCACCCAGCCCACGCAGACGCTGAACAACGGACACTTTTTCCACGTCGCCGGGCTGGCGCTCGACAAGGCCGGCAACCTCTTTGTCTCCTACAACGGTCAGCTCAGCGGCACGGGCGGCGTGGTCGAGTACCACGCTCCCAAATTCACGAACACGACCAATATGCACATCAAGCTCGGGTATGCGGGCGGCGTCGGATTCGATGCCAAGGGCCACCTGCTCGTGATCGACCAAACCGCTCCGAGCCTGAACGTCTACAACGTCGGCCAACGCAAGGCGGTCGCGACGTTAACGCTACCCGGTGAATCCTGGTTCTTTGCCTTCAACCAGAAATCGACCCGGCTCTACGTCTCCGATCAGCAGCTCGGGGAGATCGACGTCTTCCGCTACACTCCGACCGCGCTGAAGCAGGTCGATAAGATCACCAACGGCGAGAATCCGTCGAGCGACGACTTCGGCGTGGCGGACACGCCACCGCAGCAACTCTAACCGCCCGGCCTCACCGGTCAAAATCCGCGGCCCGGCGACCGGCCACGGCGCGGTCACGCATTGACAGTGAGTTAGGTATGCCTTATTAATAGTTAAGGCTTTCCGAATTGCTCGGTAAGGCCCTCCTCAAGTCGCTGCTGGACAAGGTAGGGATGCGTAGGTTACGGCTACTCCAAGCACTCGGGCTCGTTCTCGCCTCGCTGGCCGGCGGCGCTCCGGCATTCGGGCAAGGCGCCGGCTCCCCGGTCGTCGGCACGATCGCCGCCACGGACGGAGCGCCGATCGCGGGCGCCCTCGTCACCCTCTCGGGTGCCGGGATGACCAAGAGCGCCCGCAGCGACGCCCACGGGCGCCTCGATTTCGGAGCGCTTCCGGCGGCCACGTACGGCATCGCGGCGAGCGCGCGCGGCTTTGCGCCACTGCGCGATCGCACGATCGCGGTGCGCGCGGGGCAGATCAACCGAATCACGCTGACGCTGGAGCGCGCTCGCGCGTCCTCGCTGCTGGTCATCGGCCAAGTGAACGCCAACGGTACCGCCGCGCTCTCGACCGCGCCTTTTCCGAGCGTCAACGTCAACGCGCAGCAGTACGCGGCACAAGGCGTCACGCGCGTGAGCGACATCCTTGATGACGAGCTCTCGACGACGGTCTATCCGATTCTCGGCGGCGGTTTGAACGCGCCCGCGGTGGTCGCGTTGCGCGGCCCCGATCCCAGCGAGACCCTGGTCGACGTCGACGGGCATCAGGTCAACAACGGCAGCACCGGCGATTTCGATCTCTCGCTGCTCGATCCGGCGAATCTCGAAAGCGTTCAAGTCGTCTACGGCATCGCGCCCTCGGCGCTCTATGGTCCGAACACGCTGGGCGGCGCGCTCAACGTCGTCACGCTCGAGCCGAGCACCCTGCCGACAACCCTCGAGCGCTTCTCGATCGGCTCGTACGACACGTTCGCCGAGACGATTCAGGCGACCGGAACCGACAATCGCTGGGGATACGCGTTCTCGGTGCACCGCATGACGTCGGGCGGACAACTCGACGACTACTCCTTTCCGAACACCACCGATTCCGAGACGTTGACGAGCAACGGCTATTCGCCGATCGGCAATGACATGTCGGCACTTTCGGATATCGCGAAGCTGCGTTATACGTTCGGCAACGGCGGCTATGTCGGCCTCTCCTTCTACGACCAGGCCGTCTATCGCGATCTTTCGGGGACGCTCTCCTCGGAGTGGCTGCCGCAGAACGGCGCACCCGGAGGCGTCGTCAACTACTCCAACTTTTCGGGCTCGTCGGTCAGCTCGAACGACGACGCGTACGGCCTCGACCTCTTTCTTCCGCTTGGACCGCTCAACGCGGATAAGACCGCAGCCACGACGCTGCTCTTTCGCCATCAAACTTCATTGGTCTCCCAGGTCGTCAACGGGAACGCGGCCGGCTCGTCGCCATACCTGTACAACAATCGGGACTTGATAGCCGACGATACGTTGGAGATCGACCACCAGCTCCCGCATGCCTCGCTCTCGTTCAAGGCCGCAATGACGAACGAAGATCTCGTCACCGATAATGTTCTGGGCACGATTTACGCCGACGCCATACCCGTGCGGCGCGTGCCGATCAGCCCCGAGACCTTCGGTACCGAGACCATCGGTACCGACGCGATCGACCCGGCGGGAATCGGCCCCGACGATAGCGTGACGCAGAACAATCCTGATGCGACGGTGCAATATCTCGGCCAGACCCAGCGCTGGCTCGGTGCGCGCTACACCGACGATCCGACTGCGCACCTGCACTATTCGTTCGCAACTTACTACAGCGATTACAGCACCTTCGGCCACAGCGTGGATCCACGCTTCGGATTCGTCTGGACGCCGACCGGCGACTCGGCGCTGCGCGCATCGGTGGGCTCGACGTTCCAATCGCCGCAGCTGCCGACGTTCATCGTGCCCGCCCCCACGACGCCGATACCGGTCGTCGGAGGCTACGCCAGCATCGGTAATCCGAACGCGACCGCCGAACGCTCAACGGAGTACGACCTCGGGTACGATCATCTCTTCCACGTCGCGACACGCCCGGTCCACCTCGCGATGGATCTCTATCGGACCGATCTTCACAACGGGGTGGCCGATTTTTACGGGCCCAAGCCCTGCACTGCGCAGTACGTCGAACTGCAAGACGATCCGACGTGCCTGACCTATCCCGTGAACGTCACCCACGAGGTCTATCAGGGTGCAGAGCTGCGCGGCGAAGCGGCGTTGACACGCGACCTCGCGCTGCGCGCCGATTATGACGTCGACAGCGTCTACACACAGTCGGTCCCGCCCGACGCGCTCGACGGCGTCGTGCCCTTCGAACAGGCGCTGGGTGTGCCGTTACACAAGTTCATCCTCACGCTCGAACATCTTCCGAACCTGGGCTTGTGCTATTACGCCGGATTGCTGCACGAGGGCGACTACAACGAGCTCAACCTGCCGCCGTTCACGACGCTGCGCGCCGGCATCGGCTGGCGGACACGCGACTACGAGATCATGCTCGCGGGCGAGAACCTCACGAACACGTATAACTTTCTGATCACCCAACAGCAGGGCGGTGTGCCGTACGGCGCGGTGCCGGCGGCGATTTTACCGAACGCCTACCCTTTGCCGGGGCGCCAGATTACGCTCATCCTCACCCATCGGACGCAGTGACGCTGAAGGTAGGGATGACGAGGTCGCCGACCCACCAGCGGCGCGTGCCGGAGTCGAGATGGACGTGATCGCTGTAGTAGCCCATGCCGCCCGATGCCGCGCGGTACCAGCATGCGTCGAAGAGATCGCGCATCGACACGCCGGGAACGTACATGTCGGCGGC
>JASHXG010000118.1 GCA_030043675.1 Vulcanimicrobiota bacterium | reverse complement strand
CAGAGTTTTTTTGCCGAGAAGGGATTCCAAAACGAGCCGCAGCGATGCCGTGACTGCCGGCAAGCGCGGCGTGGGCACGGCGGCGAAGATCGCACGCGAACCGCACGGCCGAGTTATTCGGCGGTTTGTGCGGATTGCAAGGTTGAAACAACCGTCCCATTCCGCCCGCGCGGTGACCGTCCGGTCTACTGCCGCGCGTGCTATTCGGCGAAGGCCTTAGCCGGCGTGTGATCCTTCGACTCGGCTCAGGATGACACCGGGCCTCACTGCGGTCGCCTGGGACGGCGACGCGGTGCTCTATCTCGATCAACGATGGCTGCCGAACGAAGCGCGTTATGAGCGCGCCCGTTCGGCGGACGATGTGGCTGAGGCGATCGCCAGCTTGGCGGTGCGGGGCGCCCCGTGCATCGGAGTCTTCGGAGCCTACGGCGTCGCGCTGCTGCGCCGGACGATCGCCGACGACGCGGAGTTCCGGCGAGCGGCGCAGCGCGTGCGCGCTGCCCGCCCGACGGCGGTTAACCTCGGCTGGGCGGTCGACCGCGTTCTCGCCGCCGCCGATCCGTTGCAAGAGGCGAGGGCCATCCACGACGAGCAGATCGCGATCGACGACGCGATTGCCAGCTACGGTCTCGAGCTGATTCGCAAGGGCGCGCGCGTTCTGACGCACTGCAACACCGGCCCGCTGGCCACGGCGGGCGGCGGCACGGCGCTGGGAGTCATCATTGCGGCGCAGCGCGGCGGGAAGAAGCCGCGCGTCTTCCTTGGGGAGACGCGTCCGCTGCTGCAAGGGTCGCGCCTGAACTATCTCGAGTTGGAAGCGGCCGGCGTCGACGCGGTCCTGATCGTCGATTCGGCGGCGGCGGTTGCGATGCGCGAACACCGGATCGATCTGGTCATCGTCGGCGCGGACCGCATCGCGCGCAACGGCGACACCGCCAACAAAGTCGGCACCTACGCGCTGGCCATTCTGGCCGCCCATCACGGCATACCGTTCTACGTCGCCGCACCCCGTTCGACGTTCGATTTTTCGATCGCCGGCGGCGCCGACATCCCGATCGAAGAGCGCTCGGCCGAAGAAGTCGTCTCCTTTCGGGGGCAGCGCGTAGCGCCCGACGGCGCCGCCGCCTACAATCCGGCGTTCGACGTGACGCCCGGACATCTCATCACCGCCTTCGTGACCGAGTGCGGCATCGTGCGTCCCCCCTACGGCGACTCGATTTCCGACCTCGAGCTGCGGCCGCTCGTTCTGCCGGCGCATCGTTGAAGTTTTACGATTTCCTCGATAAGCAGCCCGCGATCGGCAAGTTGGTCATCATCGAAGGGACGGAGCGCGTGCTCGCGGAGCGCGCGCTGGAAGTTCTCGTCGACCGCCTGCTGCCCAGCGACGTTCGCGAACTCAATCTGCAACGTTTTCTTCCCGAGGAGGTCGGCGACGCCTCGCGCGTTCGCGAGGCGATAGCCGCGATGCCCTTTCTCGCCGAGCGGCGCGTCGTCGTCGTAACCGATACGCAGAGCCTGCGCGCACAAGCGCGGCGCGATCTCTGGGAAGCCGCGCAAGACGTGCCGGAGGGGAACACCCTCGCTTTGCTCGATCTGCTCTCGCCGCGAGCGCAGCGGCCGCAGCCGTTCGGCGCTTTGGCGGGACGGAGCGCGCTGCGCGTCGACACCACCGCCGGCGAAGAGGCGCGCGCGCGTTTCGTAGCGGAGACGCTCGACCGGCTCGGCGCCAAGGCCGAGCCGCGTGTGATTGACGAGCTGGCGCAGAGCCAAGCCGATCTCGCGTCGGTGCGCAACGACCTCGAGAAGCTGGCACTCTCGGGCACCAAGATCACGCGCGCGGATCTCGAGCGCGAAGCGCTTAGCATTGAAGACCCGAAGGCCTACAAGTATGCAAGCGCCCTGGTCGAAGGGCGGATCGCCGAAGCCCTCGCGATCGCGAACGAGTCCTTCGCGACGGACGCGCGCGCCGGCGTCGCGTTGCTCTCGGCGTTAGCGACCGAATGTGACTACGTGTGGGAGCTGGCTCGCGAGGGCGGCAGACTTCCCGATCGCGCGCGTTGGCGCGAACGGTTTCTTCGTCCGGTCGCTGCGCGCGTCGGCGAGCCGCGCGCGCGGACCGCGTACGATCGCGCCGTTCACGCCGTCGAAGCGATCGTTACTGGCCGAGCCGGTAGCGACTCAGACGACCAGCGCACGCTCGTTGAGCGCATCAGCGTCGAACTCGCCGCACTCTTCCGGGTGACGAGGCGCTAGCTTCCCGTAAGGCGAAGGCCAACTGCGACCCATGGACTATTCTTCGTACGCCTCGCCGTTCTCGTGGAGATACGGTCGCGCCGAGCTTCGCTCGCTCTTCTCCGAGGAGACACGGCGCCGGCTCTGGCGCGCCGTCTGGGTGGCATTGGCCGAGGCGCAGCAAGCGCAAGGACTGGTCGCGCAAGACGAAGTCGAAGACTTGCGCGCGCACGCCGATAGCGTTGACGTCGACGCGGCGCTCGAAATCGAGCGCGAAATTCAGCACGATCTCATGGCCGAGATCCGCCTGTTCGCCTCGCAAGCGCCTCGCGGCGGTGGAAAGCTGCATCTGGGCGCCACCTCGATGGACATCGAAGATACCGTCGATACCTACCGGTTTCGGCTTGCACTCTCGTACGTCGGCGAAAATCTGCACGGGCTGCTCGCGGCCTTCGGCACAAAGATCCGCGACTATGCCGATCTCGTGTGCATGGCCTTCACGCACCTGCAGCCGGCCGAACCGACGACGCTGGGCTATCGTCTGGCCGGCTACGCCCAAGACCTATTGATCGACGAAGCAAACCTGCGCTTCACCTTTGAGAACCTGACGGCCAAAGGATTGCGCGGAGCGGTCGGGACCGCTGCGTCGTACGAGCATCTCTGCGATGGGAACGGGCGCTCGTTGGAAATCGAAGCTTACGTGCTGCAACGTTTCGGCCTGCGAGCGCGCGAGGTCAGCACGCAGACCTATCCGCGCAAGCTCGACTACCTGTTGCTCTCGGCGCTGGCCGGCCTAGGAGCTTCGCTCTCGAAGTTCGCCGCCGACATTCGCATCTTGAGCAGTCCGGGATTTGGTGAGTTGGCCGAGCCATTCGGTCCGTCGCAGGTCGGCAGCTCGGCGATGCCGTTCAAACGCAACCCGATTCTCTGCGAGCGGATCGACTCGCTGGCGCGCCTCCTGATCGGCTACAGCGACGTCGCATGGCAAAACGCGGCGACGAATTTCTTGGAGCGCACGCTCGATGACAGCGCCAATCGGCGCGTGATACTTCCCGAAGGCTTGCTCTGCGCCGACGAGATCGTCACGCTGGCGCGCAAGGTGATCGGCGGCCTGCGGGTCGAGGAGCGTCGCATCGCGCAGAATCTGCGGACGTACGCCCCGTTCTCGGGGACGGAAGCGTTGATGATGGATGCGGTGCGGGCCGGCGGAGACCGTCAGGCGATGCACGAATCGATTCGTACTGCGTCGATGGAAGCGTGGGATGCGATTGCGCGCGGCCAAGACAATCCGCTCTCGCGTCTGCTGACCGCGGATCGCGAGCTCACGGCTCTCCTCGACCCCGCTGAGGTGCGCCGGCTGCTCGATCCGGGCAGCCA
>JASHXG010000117.1 GCA_030043675.1 Vulcanimicrobiota bacterium | reverse complement strand
CGGCATCGTCGCTCGCGCGCTTGCCCAAGCACGCTATGCGCTCGCCGCGCGCGGCATCCGAGGCGAGCTTGAAGCGAAAGGAGCCTAGCGGTGTTCTTGAATCCGACTATGAGCGCGGCGCTTGATCGGATCGCCGAACGCGCTGCAGATGTTCGCCGTGCTTTTACACCCGGCGCCATACCACGGCGCGACGACGTTGCGACCCCAGCGCCCTCCTCGGGATTCACACTTGATCCGCTCTCCGTCGCCGCGCCCGACGGAACATACTTCATCGTGGGCGATTCGCGCAGGGATGCGGCGTACACTCGCGACGGTGCGTTCGCGCTGCGCGGTGGTCGGCTCGTCACTGCCGACGGCGCGCCGGTTTTCGGGATCCGAGCTCACGGCGCCGAGCTCAGCGAGTTGCGAGCGGATCCAGTCGATGCGGCCTTGGACCGAATTGGCCAGCCCCAAATCGAGCCGGATGGTAGCTTGGTCTATCAGCGGAAGACGATCGATCCGCGCAGCGGCGCGCCGAAAATACAACGGGTTGTTATCGGCCGCATCGCACTCGCGCGCTTTCCCGCGGGAACGCGCCTCGATCAGGGTGACCCGAACCGCTCTCTCGCTCCGCCCGGCGAGACGCCCCAAGTCGGTTTCGCTGGCGATGGTGGCTTTGCGCAGCTCGCTACGATGCAACGCGAGCGTAGCCGCGTAAATCTCGACGAGAGCCTGGCGCGCCTGGATGATGCGTACCTAGCGCTCGATGCATTGGCGGCCGCAGAAGCCGCCAAGGGTCATCTCGGCAAGACCGTAATGGATTTACTCAAGTGAAATCGCTCGTCTTCGGATCTTCTCTTCGCGAGAGCCACAAGCGCGTGCATAATGCGCGTTTCGAAGAGCGATCCTCGTTGCCGACGAGCGCGGTGTGCGTTGTCGCAAGCGGTGTGCGCGAGACGTTGAGCGCGCTCTTGCGCACTTCCGTCACGCTCAGCCTGTACGAGCCCACTATTCCAGCAACTCCTGCGTGGTCGGCGATCGTGCGAGAGGCGCAAATCTATCGACTCCATGCCAGGAAAGCCGACGCGGCGATCGTTCTCCGGCCGCCCGACGCCGTTGCGCTCGCGGCCGCTGTCTTCGGCGAACCACAGGTCGCCGGTTGCGCGAACCGCGCGCTCTCACCGATCGAACGGGAAGTGGTTGACCGCGTAGTACGCGCTATTGCTCGCAGTCTTGCCGCCGTGTGCGGCACGCGCGAGAATGAGGAGGTTGAGAATGTCCGTCAGATCGATGGCTTCGTGACCTACTTCGAGTTGCAGCTGGAAGCGCCGGTCGCTGCACGCATCGGAATTGCGCTCTCAAGCGATCCGTCGCCGGAGCCAGGTCGCCAATTGACCCTTGAAGATCTCTCGCAGGTTGAGCTGGTGCCGGTTGCATCGCTTGATCTCGGAACCGTCGAAGCTGAGACGATTGCTCGCCTTTCACTCGGCGCGCTTTTGCCGGTCGTCGCCCTCAATCTGCATCGAGCCACCTTACAGTTGCACGGTCGCACGCTCGCACGCGGCGTCTGCGGAGTACGAAATGGACGCTACGCGCTTACACTACAAGGCGACGATTAAGATGGGTTCTAAGCCGGTGGACCTCGAACTGCTTATGCACATTCCCTTACGGCTTACTGCGGAGCTCGGAAGCGCAACAATGTCCGTCGCGCAGCTTCTTGAGCTGGGGAACGGTTCGGTCCTCGAACTCGACCGGCCCGCCAACGCTCCGGTGGACGTACTCGTCAACAGCCGACCCGTCGCGCACGGAGAGATCGTGGCAGTCGACCATAACTTCGGCGTGCGAATCACTGCGTTGATCGGACGCGAGTGAACGCGGAAGGACTCTTGACTATCGCGAGTCACTCGCATGCAAGCGAGCCGCTCGAGGTGCTGATTGGTCTAACGCTGCTCACGATTGTGCCGTTCCTAGTGGTGATGTGCACGTCATTCGTGCGCATCATTGTCGTGCTGTCGCTCGTGCGCTCCGCGATCGGCGCATCCGCGCTTCCGCCAAATGCGGTGCTCACGGGTCTAGCTCTGATCCTGACGCTGGCCGTCATGGCTCCAACCGCTCAACGCATCGCCCGCGACGCCGTCGACCCGTATTCGCATGGCAGGATTTCGCCATCACAAGCGCTGACACGGGCAATCGCACCACTGCGCTCATTCATGCTGCGCCAAACAGGCTCGGCCGACATCGAGCTTTTCGAGCGCGTCGCGCACCACGCGCCTACCGCCGGCCGAACCGCGCCCCTCACAGTTATCGTTCCAGCTTTCGTGGTCGGCGAGCTACGCAGTGCCTTCGCGATCGGCTTCGCCCTCTATCTGCCGTTTGTCGCAATCGATTTGGCAGTCGCGGCAATGCTGATGGGTCTGGGTATGATGATGCTCAGTCCTCCGGTCATCTCGCTGCCGGTGAAACTCTTACTCTTCGTGATGGTTGATGGCTGGTCGCTGGTCTGCGGAGGCGTTGCCGCCTCGTTCCGATAATCAACGTGCGTGCGGATTAAAGATGCGCTAGCGACGGTCCGGCCGTTCTTCTCCTTCGAGTTCTTTCCGCCGCGGGATGACGCTGGCTCGCGCCAGCTTCTCGCAACGATCGAAGCACTACAGCCCCTGCGCCCGGCTTTCGTCTCGATCACCTACGGCGCCGGGGGATCGACGCGGGCTCGCATCGTCGCACTCGCCAAAGAGATTCAACAGCAGATAGGACTAACTGTCGTGGCGCACGTGACGTGCGTGGGCGCCAGCCGTGCCGAGCTGCGAGCACTCTTCGACGATCTAGCGCGGGGCGGCATCGAGAACGTGCTTGCCCTGCGTGGCGATCCTCCGAAGGGCGGAGCCTTCAAAGCGGCGCCAGACGGGTTCAGCCACGCCAACGAGTTGATCGCAATGCTTCGCCGCAACTACGATTTTTGCATCGGAGCCGCATGCTATCCGGAAAAGCACCCGGAAGCGCCCAGCTTCGAGAGCGATCTTGCATTCCTGAAGGCCAAAGCTGACGCCGGAGCCGACTTCCTCGTCTCGCAGCTCTTTTTCGACAATGAGGTCTTTTTTGCGCTCGAGCGGCGCGCGCGCGCCGTCGGAGTGGATCTTCCAATGCTTCCCGGACTCATGCCGATCACGAACTTCGATCAGATCCAGCGCTTCGTCGCAATGTGCGGAGCGACGATTCCGCCCAAGCTGCGCGTCGAGATGGAAGCGCGCAAACGCGATGTCGAGGCCGTCCAAGATCTCGGTGTTGCCTACGCCTCGATGCAGGCGATCGAGCTGCTCCGAGGCGGCGTTCCCGGAATTCACTTCTATACGCTCAATCGCTCACCCGCAACGCGTGCGATCGTATCCTCGCTGCTCGCCGCCAGCGCATGGCGCTCCACAATAATGCGATAATGCTGAGGTAATGGCTGGCCGATAGCATCGAGGCGTGGATGTCCTCGACGCTTTGCTCCGCGATGCGCTCGTAACGACCGCAGTGATCGCACTGCCCATTCTTGGGATTGCCGCATTGGTCGGAACCGCCGTCGCCGTGGTTCAGGCTGCAACGCAGGTCCAGGAGCAGACGCTGACACTCCTACCGAAGGTCATTGCGGTTGGTTTAATGGCTGCTGTCCTCGGCAAGCTGGCAATGCACCTATTGGCAAGCCTCTTCGATCGAGCTCTGGAGCTGATTCCCGCGCTCACGAGCGGACGATGATCACGGTGCTGGTATTTGCTCGCTGCGCGGGCTTTATCTTTCGTGCTCCGGGATTTTCGCACCCGAGCGTACCGCCGCCGGTTCGTGCGGCGTTGGCACTCTTTCTCGCCGTTGCGATCGCACCGAGCGTCAACGAAGTTGCTACAGTTCCTGACGACAGCGCGTTTCTTGTTGTTTTTATCTCCGAGTTTTTGATCGGAAGCGCAATTGGCATGGCGGCATCGCTCGTCTACGATGCCGCGTATTCTGGGGGCCGCGCCGTCGACGACTACGTTGGCGTGAAGGCGATTGCGCCAAGTCTCCAGCTCGTAGCGCCCAGCGGGTTCGGGCGCATTTGGTCACTCGCATTTACCGGCGGCTATTTCCTTTCAGGAGCGTATCGGCTGACGCTGTTGGGCTTCGCGCAGAGTTTTGCGAGTCTGCCGCCCGGCGCGCCGGTGCAGCCGCACGCATGGGTGGCGTTCGCGGCTGACTACGCGGGCGCAATCGCAAACGTTGCGCTACAGGTTGCGGCCCCAGCGATCGGACTAGCCTTCGTCGTCCAGATCGCGGTCGGGGCGATCTCGCGTGCTGTTCCGCGTTTTGGAAGCTTCACCCTCGCGTTCCCTCTGGCGTTGGCTGCCGCGTTGGTGGCGACGGCCACCGCCGTTCCCTTGATCGCGCAACACGCGCCGCAGCTGTTACTGGCAATTCCGGGCGTACCGAGGTGAGCGACGACGCAGAGAAGCCATTCGAGGCAACGCCACAGCGCATAGCAAAGGCGAAGCGCGAAGGCAACGTGGCCCGCTCAGCAGAATTCGCAGCAAATCTCGCGTTTGCGGCTGCGGCGCTCGCGATCGTCGCGGTCGTACCTGCGATCGGCAAGGATGCCTACGAAGCGGTTACCATCGCGGCTTCAGGCGTCGCGCCGGTTGGGGCCTGCGTTGCGCTTTTCGCCACCGCGCTTGTTCCCGTGGCCTGCGCCGCGGTAGCCGGAATCCTGGCTGCGCTCTTCCAGAGCGGGGGGATCACATTTGTGGCGGTCGCGCCTAAGTCCGCGCGTCTCGATCCCGCTGAGGGCATCAAACGAATTCTTTCGCGCGATACGTTGATGCACTCGGTGCGCGCTTTGCTTGCCTTTACGATCGCGATGGGGGCTATGATCCCCGCGATCGTGTCATGCGCCACTGCAGTCGTTACCGCGAGTGCGCTCGGGCAGATCGCAGCCGAGACCGCGACGGCGGCTCAACGCGTGGCGTTTGCGGCCTGTGGCGTCGGCTCGCTGTTTTCGATCGCTGAGTACGCTTCGGCACGCAGGGCCTGGCTGCGCAAACTGCGGATGAGCTTCGCGGAACGCAAGGAAGAGGCGAAGGAGCAAGACGGCGACGCTCTCGTGCGCGGGCGGCGACGATCGATACATCGAGCCTGGCTGCGCAGTGCGCTGGCGCATGTGAAAGACGCGTCGTTCGTCGTCGTCAATCCGACGCACGTTGCCGTCGCCCTCGAATACCGGCCTCCAGAAGTGAGCGTGCCGCGCATGTTGGTGCGCGCGCTCGATGAAGCTGCGCTGCGCGTTCGACGGCTTGCGGCGTCCTATAATATCCCGATCGTCGAGAGTCCTGCCTTGGCGCGGGCCCTTTTCGCGGACGGACGCGCTGGCGAACCGATTCCGCCTGTGCATTATCTGGCGGTGGCCGAGGTCGTAGCGGCACTCGCGCGCAGCAAGGAGCTCGCGTCGTAGTGTATCCTGAGCGGAGTCGCAGAGCCGTGTACGCGTTCGCAGGGCTCTTGTTGGCGGTGGTAGCGATCCTTATTGTGCCGCTGCCCCCGTGGCTACTCGACGTGATGCTCGGCGTTAATATCTTCGGTTCGGCTTTGGTCCTCTTGCTGTCGGTCACTGTCGATGATCCGCTCGAGTTCTCGGCGTTCGCGCCGGCTCTGCTGGTGGCGACGCTTTTTCGCCTCTCGCTGGACGTCTCGGCGACACGGCTTATTTTGACGCATGGTGCCCTGGAGGGCGGCGTTGGATCGATCATTCCCGCTTTTGGCGCCTTTGTTGTTGCAGGCAATCTTGTTGTAGGACTGATCGTCTTTGCAATCTTGGTGACGATTCAGTTCGTCGTGATCGCAAGCGGTTCGCAACGCGTCGCTGAGGTGGCGGCTCGCTTCACGCTCGATGCGATGCCGGGCAAGCAGATGGCAATCGACGCCGACTTGCATGCCGGTCTTCTCGACGCCGATGGTGCGCGTCGCAAACGCGACCTGGTGCAGCGCGAGGCCGATTTTTACGGCGCGATGGACGGCGCGGGAAAGTTCGTCAAAGGCGACGCGATTGCGGCGCTGATCATCGTCGCACTCAATCTCTCTGGTGGCATAGTCGTCGGCATCGCTTACCATGGCCTTTCACCGCTGGACGCACTCCGCACGTTTGCGCTGCTCTCGATTGGAAACGCACTCGTGACGACGCTGCCGGCATTTCTCATCTCGACGGCGATGGGCATGATGGTGACGCGAGTCTCGTCTGACGGCGCGCTTGGCGCGGATCTCGCGACGCAACTCTTTGCACGTCCCGACGTCCTGCGCGGTGCCGGCGGCTTATTGCTCGCGCTGGCGCTCGTGCCGGCGCTGCCTCGTCCGCTCTTCCTCCTTTTAGGAGCGAGCGCCCTTGCGGTCGGGCAGGTAGCTGCGCGCGATCACCGTCGGCGCGAAGCTCAGTCGGACAGCGCGCGGGAACGCGCAAAACGCAATGCGATGCGACGCCCCGAGCTTGCGCTTAGCCTCGTTGGCGTTGATGCAATCGCGATCGAGATCGGCGCTGATCTGGCGCAGCTGCTCATGCCGCCGCTCTCCGACGCGCTGCTGGACCGTATCGGGGAAGTTCGCCGCGCGCTCGCGGCCGATGTCGGCTTTGTTTTGCCTGGAGTTCGTCTGCGCGACGACCTTGCGCGCGATCCGAGGACGTACGCGATCCGCATTCGCGATCGCTTAGCTGGAGTCGGAAGGCTCGATCTCGAGTGCCTTCTGGCAGTTGCAGACGAGGCGGTCCTTTCGCACTTCAGCACGCGGATCGAGCGCGAGCCGGTCTATGGCCTGCCGGGTGCTTGGATCGCATCCGACGAGCGCGAGCGTGCCGTCAATGCCGGCGCTTTGGTCTTCGATCCGATTTCGGTCCTCGGTTCGCATTTAGCTGAGATCGCGCGCACACACGCAGTAGAGCTCGTCGGCCGCCAAGAGCTGCAGACACTCCTTGAACATTTGCGATCAAGCGTACCTGCGCTGGTGAAGGAGATCGGCGGCGACGGGCTGCCATTCTCGGCGGTCCATCGCGCTTTCTCTTACCTTCTTCGGGAAGGCGCATGGCCGCGCGATCCGGTTGCGGTCCTCGAAGCGATGCTGGACGCCCGTACGCATGACCCGCGTGAGCTCGCCGAAGCGGCGCGGCGCGCGAT
>JASHXG010000016.1 GCA_030043675.1 Vulcanimicrobiota bacterium | reverse complement strand
TATCGCATCGGCGCGCACGATCTCGCCGATCTCGACTTCGCGACCGGGCTGCTGCAGACGCAGCCGCGATATCCCCTCATGCAGTCCGAGTTTCAAGCCGGATGGTTCCAAAGCGCGGACGAAGGCGCCCCGCGACCGAGCGACCCGGCGAACACGGCGTTGGCGCTGGGCGAACTGCTTCGCAACGGCGCGCACGGCGTCGTCAACTTCCCGGTTCAGGATACGGTCTATCCCCATGGCTGGGAAGTCCCATGGGCGAACTGGTCATACGGCTGGGATGCAGCGCTGACGGTCGACTTGCGCGCGTCGCCCCGCTACGCGCCCACGCGCGCGTTCGGTGAGATCGCGACGCGCTACGGACCATTGCTCGCGCGGACCCACGTTGCGGCCGACGCCGCGATCGTCTGGCCCGCGAGGCTCTTTGCGCCGGGAACTCTGAGCAATGCCGATTTCGCCGCGCTCGCCGCATCGACGGTCGCGATGCAGCGCGCTTGCAACGCGCGCGGCTTGACGTGTACGATGGTCGACCTGGCCGCCGGCGGCGACCGCTTCCCGAATCCGCGCGCACTTCTTCTTCCGCCGCTTGGAGGGCTCGCGCACCGGATGTTGCCCTGGGCCGCCGCGCGCGTCGCGGCGCTGCGCAAGGCGGGGCGGCTCGCATACAGCGCGTCGTCGCTGCACTTCGTTCGGACCGGTCCACGAGGCCCGTATGTCACGCTCTTGCTTGCGGACGATGCCTCATACGCGTTCGTCGACGCGATCAACCCGAGCGAAGCGAACCGCCGCATCGAAGCGGCCGCGGTCCGACTCGCGCATCGGACGGTTCGCGTTGCGGCTTTCACGCTAGCTGCGCGTGAGACGCGGCTGATTCCGGTCGGCGTGAGCGCCCCGTCACCGAGCGCAGCGCCCGCGCCGCCGCCGGGCACGCCCCCGCCGTTTGCCGATCTCAACGGTCAGTCGATTGCGAACGGACGCGTTCGCATCGCGTTCGCACCGTTCGCAGGCGCGCGGGTCTCCGAGTTCGGCGATCCGCGGGGCGGCAATGCGGCAACTGGGATCGGCCTGTTACGCGACGCGACGGATCCGCAGCCGCCGGTTTCGAGTCGCGATTACATCGCCTCGTACACGCATCCGCTGCCGGCGGGTACGTTCAATCGGGAATACGTCTGCAACCGGCTCGACGTGTTTGCCACCCAGCGCGTTACCTGCACGTACGATGCGCCCGACGTTCCTCGCGGCGGGGGATTCTTCAAACGGACCCTCGCGTTGACGGGCGATAGCCGCGAGGTGATCGTGGATGAAGAGTTCCATCCTCACGATCGCGCGTCGACGGCAAGGCTCGAAAGCATTTCGGGCTTCGCACTCGCTCCCGGCGACCGCGTGCTCACCTCCTCACGAGGCGATGCGGTTGGGATTCTCCATCAGGGCCGCCTGGCGCGTCTGCGTTGGCGCCCAGGGGAAGTCGCGATTTTCCGGTTACGAACGACGCGTGCGTCTGAGCTCGTAATGCTGATCTTTGCGCATCCGTCGGGGGAGATCGGTCTCGGGATCTACCCAGCCACGGACCCCGCGCAGGCGCAAAAGCTGCTCGACTCGAGCTAGTCGAAACGGACGCGAACGATCTTCCCGGTGGCGGCGAGCTTCTCGACAAGCTCCGGGGGCAGCTTCTGCCCAAGCTCCCGCCGCGCCGCACTCGGGTCCAGCAGCGGGAACTCTTCGATAAATCGAACTCTGGGGTCCAGCGCAGAGACCTGCGCTGCATCGTCGAGGCCCCACTGGATGTGAACGTCGCCGCTGATCTGACCGATGTTGCTAAGCTTGCGCAGGTCTATGTGGTTCGCGATTTCGCGAACGGTCGAGATTGCCGTGGTTTGAAATAGCATCTCTTGGCCCGGAAAATTATCTGCGATCGCTCCCAGGATCGCGGCGTGCTCCTCCTGTGTGAAGTACGGCAGCAGACCTTCTGCGATCAGTAGGACGTCCTCGCCGGCGTAGCGTTTGACGGCCCGAGGCCATTGAGGGTCGAGCACCGAGGCCTCCAACAGAATGTGACGTGGACTCGCCGGCTCCTCGAGCTTGCGCCGAAATGCTATCACCTCGGGAAGATCGAGCTCGATCCATCGAATCGTGCGATTGTCGAGACGGTGAAAGCGCGTATCGAGTCCGGCGCCGAGATTGACGACCAGCGCATCCGGATGGCGCGCGATGAAGGCGCCCACTTGCTCGTCGAGTACCTTCGTTCTGACGGTTATGGCGCCGCGAAGGAGCGGCGAGTCCCGAAACTTGCTCCAATCGTAGGCGATGCGCTCCTGGAACCGCTCTGCCATCGGATCTCTGAAACCGCTGCCCGGCGTTTTGCTCAGTGCGATTCGATAGTGCAGCGGAATGAACAACGTCTCGGAAACGCCTTGCAGGTCATTCCCGTGAAGCGGCGGTGTCGGAGGCATGCCCATTGCTCCGCTCGAACTTCGCAAAACTCCTCGTCGGGGAAGTGGCGGAATGGCAGACGCAGCCGCCTCAAAAGCGGCCGAGGCAACTCATGTGGGTTCGACTCCCACCTTCCCCACCAAATTTCTGGGATAGGGGATATCATGCGCGATTCTGACCCCCCCTCAGCCGGCGCCGAGCCTCTGTCTATGGGCTTGTCAGCCAATGAATGATACCGTCAGCGGTCCGGCGCGCGTTGTCTTCGTTTAATGCCATATACGCGGCCTGATAGCCGATCTGATTTCTGGGGACGTCCGGAATCCATAAGTGTAGGACTGCCGTGGCGTCATCTCCACCGCCCACGATATTTATCTGCGCCTCTTTACCGTTCTGAATCCAACGATAGAGCGGAACGGCATCGAGCCCATGCCCGACCGCCGAACCCGGCAACACGTTTGATATGCGGCCTCGTACGACTTGCGCAAACCAAGAAAGTCCATATGGTTCCAGCGCGAGGTTCTGCCAAAGCTCGATGCCTTCTCGCTAAGCGAGATCGCGGAGGCGACGGGCTTGTCGCTCGCGGCGTGCTCGCGGATTCGCTCCGGTGCGAGGGTGCCCCATGCGCGGCATTGGGACGCTTTGGCTAAGCTCGCGGGACGCTCGCCTCGCTAGGCCGGCGCGCGGCTGTGGCGAACATCCTAACCGTTGATCTGTCCAGGCCTCAGGAGAGCCTTAGATGAAGCGCATGGGTCCCAGCTACCGCGCCGTTACCGTTGGCGTGCCTATTGCATTGCTCGCAGGCTGCGGTGGTGCGCAGCCGCCGATCGGCGCGCCACTCCCGATGCCGCAAAGCAGCGCGATCGTAACGCACGCCGATCGCAGCGGGTCGTGGATGCTGCCCGAAGCGAAGAGTGAGGACCTACTGTACGTCGCCAACCTAGCCAACAACGGCTTTGGCACGGGAACAGTTGGCATCTACACCTATATCCGCAAGGCAAACTTGTGGGAGACCTAACGGGTTTCAGCCAGCCGAACGGCCTTTGTGTCGACAAAGCGGGTGACGTATACGTGGCGAGTTTCTCCGGAGAAGAAGTCAGCGAGTACGCCCATGGGGGTAAGCGGCCAATCAAAACCCTTGCAGTTGACGGCGCCGCAAATGGATGCGCGGTCGATCCGACGACCGGCGATCTCGCAGTAACGCTCAACTGCGATGGGCCGGTCGGTGCGTGCTATCCGTCGGGAACTGTTCTGATTTACAAGAGGGCCGAGAGGCGCCCCGAGACGCGTACCGACGGAAATAGCCCTGAAATGTTTTATTGTGCCTACGACAAGGAAGGCAACCTCTTTATCGACGGTCTCGGCAAAGGCATTGTTTTCGCCGAGCTTTCCAAGAGGAGTAAGACGTTCACGAGCATCGCTCTCGTGCTCCCGAAGAGTACCGGAGCCCCTGGCGCCCTACAGTGGGCTGACGGCTACCTGGCCGTTGCGGCGGCGGATGGAAATGCGATCTACGAGTACCGAATCGATGGCGATCGCGCGTCGCGTGTTCATTCTACGCCGCTGAGTGGTCTCTCAAGCGGCAGCAGCGGTATGAGCCAGTTCTGGATCATTGGCGGGATGGTCGTCGCGCCGGGCACTACGGCGAGGTATCCAAAGGGGCTCGTAGGGCTTTTCAAGTATCCGGCCGGCGGGAAGCCGACCAAGCTCATAACGGAGAGATTAAACAATCCCTGGGCCACGACGGTGAGCCCAGCCAAAACGTGAGAGCTGTGCGGCTTTAGCAGCGCGGCCCCAGCGCCTCGTCTCGGT
>JASHXG010000116.1 GCA_030043675.1 Vulcanimicrobiota bacterium | reverse complement strand
CCCGACCTGCGTCCCCCGCCCAAAGGCGTCGGAACGACGACGATCGAGGGCACGCGCTCCGCGGTGCGCACCGTGATCCGTTACCGGAACGGCGTCCTCGAAGGGCGCGGCGCGAGCCTACTCGACGGCTATATGGAAGACCTCGCGACGGATCGCATCTACCGCTTGATGATCGCCCAGCGTCTGCGTTATCCCGGTGCTTACACGCCGGCGTCGCTGGATGCGCTGTTCGATGAGGAGCTCGCGCGCATTCTCCGCGAGCTACCCTCGGATGCCTCTGGAGAGGATCGTCAGCGCTACCGCCGCGCGCGCGATATCTCCGAGCAGATGATCCTCACCGGAGCCTTCGACCCGACCTAGCCCTCCTCTCGTCACGCCGGTGCAGCCGCTCGTCACGCGGCCGTTGACCGAGGCGCCCGGCTGCGGTTATGAAAAGCCTATGAAGAGCCGCTTCCGCACGATCCTCCTGTTCATCGCCCTGTTTACCGCGATTGGGCTGCTCTTCTTCAGCTACTACGTGCTCGATGACTTAGCGCGCCATCAAACCGGCACGGCGCTGCCGCGTTTCATCGAGGAGATGACCGGCGCGTACACCGCGCTCATCATCCTGCCGATCGCGATTTGGACGGCGCGCTGGGTTCCATTCGGCCCCCGCACCTGGCCGCTCGCGCTCCTCGTCCAGCTCGGCGCAATGATCGTCTACACCGTCGCCCACACAACCCTGATGGCGATCACGCGCTCGTTTATCTTTCCGCTGGCGGGTCTAGGTCAGTACCACTACGGTATCATGTGGTATCGGTACCCGATGGAGGCGTCGCAAGACGCGATCTTTTACGCGATCGTTGCAGGCTTCGTCTACGTCTTCACTCGGCTGCAGCGTGCGCGCGAGTCCGAGGTGCGCGCCGCCGCGCTGCAGACGCGCCTGGCGCGAGCACAGCTCGAGAATCTGAAGCTACAACTGCATCCGCACTTTCTGTTCAACACGCTGAACGCGATTTCGTCAGTGATGTACGAAGACGTCGCCAAGGCCGATGCGATGATCGCCCAGCTCAGTGACTTCCTTCGGCTCGTGCTTGACTCCAGCGGTGTGCACGAAGTGCCGCTCGAACGCGAGCTCACCGTCGAGCGCATGTACGTAGACATCATGAAGACCCGCCTGGAAAGCCGGCTCAATCTGAGGCTCGACGTAGACCCCACCGTACGCGACGCCGCGGTTCCGTTCATGCTCCTCCAACCGCTTCTCGAGAACAGCATCAAGCACGGCCTCTCACCCGGCCGGGAGGCGCTCGACATCGCGATCACCGCCCGCCGGGCCGGCGCTGCGACCGTCATCGCGGTACGCGACAACGGCGTAGGCTTGCGCGAAAACGGAAACGGCGAGCGGCACGGCATCGGTAACGTGCGTTCGCGCTTGGCGCACATGTACGGCGACGCCGCTGCATTCGCCATCGCGCCGGCGAATGGAGGCGGCACCGAGGCGACGTTGTCGATTCCATTCGCGACCATCGAGGCGGCGGAATCATGACGCGCGCGCTCATCGCCGACGACGAGGCGCCGGCGCGGCGCAAGCTCGCGCGCTTTTTGGAAGAACACGGTGAAATCGAGATCGTCGCCGAGGCTTCCAATGGTATCGACGCCGTCGATCTCATCGCGATGACGCAACCAGAGATCGTCTTCCTCGATATTCACATGCCGGATCTCGACGGTCTGGGCGTCGCCGAAGCAATCGCGCGCACGCCCTCGCCGCCGGCGATCGTTTTCGTGACCGCGCACGATGAATATGCCTTGCGCGCGTTCGACGTCAGCGCGGTTGACTATCTGTTGAAGCCGTACGATCGCGAGCGGTTCGATCGCGCCGTCGAGCGCGCCTTGGTTCGCGTGGCCGCGCCGCTCCCCAGCGGTGCGCTGGCGCGGGTCGTGGCTCAGGCCCGCAACGAAGAGCCCTTTGCAAAGCGGCTGCTCGTTCCGCACCAAGGACGCTCGTTTTTCCTGCCGGTCGGCGAGATCGCGCGTGTGTCGTCGGACGGCAACAACGTCGAGGTGCACAGCGCGCGCGGTCTCTTTCGCTTGCGCAGCACGATGGAAGCGGTTGAAGCGCGCCTCGATCCCACGGGTTTCGTGCGCATTCACCGCTCGCATCTGGTCAACATCGACGCGATTGCCGCGATCGAGCCTGCATTTCACGGCGATCAGACGGTGACGCTGCGCGACGGCACGACGCTGCCGTGGAGCCGCCGCTATGCGAGCCGGCGCCCGGACTTGCGAACGTGACGTTAAACGCCAAGCGCATCTAACAACTTCGGATAGACCAGGTCCGTGCGCGCCAACGGATTCTCCGGATCGATGACGTCGTGATTTTCGGGCAGATTGTGCAGCTCGACGTACGTCGCTCCTGAGCGATTCCATCCTTGCCACTCCGAAGCGAGCGACCGCGTCACCTCGTTGTTCACCGCCGGATCGGCGCGATTGACGATCGTTGCGATTCGCGTCGCGAGCTGCGGGCGCTGCCGCGCGGCTGCATAGACCTCATCGCCGATGCGCAGTGTCTGCATCAGCGCGTGCGTTGCATAACGCGGATAGGCGGTGTGCGGACGCTGATGGATGCCGATGCGCGGATCCCACCACAGGAAGAAGTTCGGCAGCTGCGAGACCACGCGCGCGAGCAGACGGCTCACGGGATAGGGAAGCCGCAGCAGCGCGAATTCGGGCGCCACCGGCACCGCTAACTCGATCGCGCGGAACTGCCCAAAATACGCCGCCAGTGAACCGCCCATCGAGATGCCGAGCACGGCGACGCGTTCGCCCAGGCCGCAGGCGATGTCGACGGCTTCGCTCGCGCTCGCAAGCACCATCTGTGCCGTCAGATTTGCCAGGCGCGTGGTCATGCGGTCGCGATCGCCGTGCTCGGGCATGCGCGGAACGAAGACGTTCGCCCCACGCTCGAAGAGGAGCGGCGCAAATGCCGCATATTGCGCCGGATTGTTGGTGAAACCGTGAAAGAGCACGACGGCCAGCGGCCGCTCTGCGCCGTGCGAAAGCAGCGCCGTTCGCGCCTGCGGGAGGATGCTCTG
>JASHXG010000015.1 GCA_030043675.1 Vulcanimicrobiota bacterium | reverse complement strand
GTGTAAACGAGGGGATACCCACGTGGATCAACGCGTTCGGTAGAATCGTCGGATAGACGGGATTGTCGAAGATCTGCTCGATCGGGTAGAGTTCCACCATCGCGCGCACCTCGGGCAGCTCCATCCGTGCCAGGATGAATGCCGTTACGTCCATCGCCGTCGTTCCGCAGTGGAAATCGATTGCGTAGTCCGAGTTTGGCGTCAAGAGCTTGTTGAAGATCAGCGCGGCGTGCCGGCTCGTCGCATTCGGGCCGTTCTCATTTCCAGGCCACTCCCGATTCATGTCGATGAGGTCGATTCCACGGCCTGAATTGGGCCATCTCCGTGCCATGCCTTCGAGGGCCGGGCGCGATACGTCGAGGACCGCCGTCACGGCGCCGGACATCTGCGCCGGATCGAGCTCTTGCATCACCCTCTGGACGGTGACGATGGGACTCATTTCGTCGCCGTGGACGCCGCTGACCAGCGTGATGCGTTTGCCCGGCTTAACTCCTCTGGCGACGATCACGGAGACGTACCAGTGCTGGCCGGTGGGCATCTGCACGCCCTGGAAGTAGAAGAAGTGCTTACCGGGCGGTAGCGAATTGACGTCGAGCGCGCTGATGACGCGCTTGCCCTGGATCACGTCGCCCGCGTAGACCGCGCCCTCCGGCGCAGCGTCTTGGGCCTTTGCCTCGGCGAGATTCGTCCCGAGCACCGCCGACGCGCTGACGGAAACGGCGGCCGCGATCATAAAGTCTCTGCGATCGACGCCGCCTTCCTTCGATTTGTCCGACATTGTTGCGACTTTCCTTATGACAGGTGAAAGAAACGCCTCATGATGCCCGAGCCGAATCGGGAGCCGAGTACGTTCGCTGCCTTCAGGCGCCGGCCTAGTCACGTTGCGGCGATGGCCTGACACCGGTCGCGTCGACCTGGCTATATTGACAGTCTTCGATGCTGGTTCTATTATCGACCAATGTCAATACAACGCTGTTGCCCGCCGGCCAAGGTCGTCACGAAGGACTTTTCGGAAGCGGCCGCCCTGCTCAAGGCTTTGTCGGATCGGCATCGGCTGACAATCATCGCTACGCTTGCGGCTTCTCCAAATGAAGTCTGCGTCTGCGACTTCACCGATGGACTTCCACTAAATCAGCCGACCGTATCGCATCATTTGCGCATTCTGCGTGACGCCGGTCTGGTAACGTGGGTGCGCCGAGGCACGTGGGTCTACTATCGGCTTGCTCCTGGTACCGCCGATCGCGTTCGTGAGGTGCTAGACGCCGCATTTCGCAAGAAAGCTAAAGCGGCGTGAAGACTCACACCGACGTGACGCTTTTCCGGCGATGCGCCGCCGAAGGCGTCGGCTCGGCGTTCTTGCTCGCCGGTGTCGTAGGTTCAGGGATCATGGCCGACCGACTGTCGGGGGGCAACGCCGCGATCGCGCTGCTCGCGAATACGCTTGCAACCGGCGGCGTGTTGCTTTGTCTGATAGCGGCCCTCGGCCCGATCTCCGGAGCGCACTTTAATCCAGCCGTGTCTCTGGCCGACGCGCTTGGCGGTGGTTTGCGCCCGAAGGAACTGCTCGGCTACGCCAGCTCTCAACTGACGGGCGCGCTCGCCGGTGTAGCAACCGCGAACGCCATGTTCGGTCTCCCGCTCTTGTCGATCGCACATCGCCATCGGAGTGGCGCCGGATTATGGCTGGGTGAGTTTGTAGCGACGTTCGGCCTTTTGTTGGTTATTTGGGGCTGTGTCCGCTTTCGATCGACCCTGGTTGCGCCCGCAGTCGCCGCCTACATCGTCGCGGCATATTGGTTCACGTCGTCGACATCGTTCGCGAATCCCGCGGTGACGATTGCACGGTCGTTCTCGGACACGTTTACCGGCATTCGCCCAGCCGACGTCGCCCCGTTCATTGCGGCCCAGCTCGCTGGAGCCGTTGCCGCAACGTACCTATTTCTCTGGTTGGTTCCGGTCAGTCAACGACAAGCTAAAGCGCTCTTGCTTCCGCATGAGGAGGGAACCGATGCCGCGTAAGCCATTTATTCTCTTTGTCTGCCGCCACAACACCGGCCGGAGCCAGATGGCCGAGGCTTATCTGCGGCACTTCGTCGGCGACATCGTCGACATCGCGTCGGCCGGCACCCAGGCCGCGGACGCTTCGGACCCTGGCGTAGTGCAAGCGATGGCCGACGACGGGATCGACATCTCGGACGCGCGCCCTAAACTACTCAATCCGGGAATGCTGGGCCGGGCCACGCGCATCATTACCATGGGCTGCGACGTCGAAGGCGTCATGCGCGTCGATGACGATTGGGGATTATCCGACCCGAAGAATCAAACGCCGGAACGCGTGCGCCAGATCCGCGACGCAGTGAAAGCGAAGGCTAGAGCCCTCGCCGATTCCCTGATCCTAAGTTCGCAGGCATTGTAGCAGCGCGGCAACCTGTAGCGTCGACGGAAATGACCCAAGTATGTTTTCTTTTCCCTGGCTGCCAGTCAAGCTGAGCTGCGAGGAGGCACGGCGCGAGGGCCGGTCGAAAAGCTCGAAAAACGCCAGTGCTATTCGTCGTGCCGAGGAGCAAGCTCAATGAACATCCCTGGTTTACTTAAGTGTGCCGGCGCTGTCGCCGCGCTCGTAATTGTTTCGGCGTGCGGCAGCGCCCTTCAACAGGGCCAGGACGGCACCGTAGTCGCGCCGTCAGCCGCTAAGCTCAATGCGACCTACGTGGG
>JASHXG010000115.1 GCA_030043675.1 Vulcanimicrobiota bacterium | reverse complement strand
GGAGGAGGCGGCGGCACTCAAGACTCCGGTGGCGCCGGCGGTAAAGGCGGTTATACGAGCCTCAGGCGTTGCGAAAGCTTTGGCCTTGGCGGAGGACTGGGCTACGGCGCCGCCGGCGCAGGCAGTTACTGCGGTGGTGGCGGTGGCGGCGGTGGCGGCGGCGGTTATTGGGGCGGTGGCGGTGGCGGGGGCGGCCTCCAGCTCATCGTCTCTTACTCCACTTACTACTACGCGGCTTGGGGCGCGGGCGGGGGCGGCGGCGGCGGTTCGTCGTTTACCGAGAAGCAGGCAACACACGTAACCGATCGTCGTGGAGCGGCGCCCGCGGGCGACGGGAAGATCGTCATCTCCTGGTAGCCGCATAGAACTTTCGTCGAATCGGGACGTCGTACGCGCTGCCCAGGCCCGTCGAGCGGCGGGTCAGAAGTGAGGGCTGCGTTCGGCGAATCAGGCGCGCGCCCGTAGCTCAAAAGGATAGAGCAGGGGACTCCTAAGCCCAAGGTTGGCGGTTCGATTCCGTCCGGGCGCACCATCACTGAGAGGCGCCGGACGCTTGGCTGGCTTGATCGGGCCATTGCAGGGCGCCTGCGTCATGTGCTAGCATCAGAGGTCGAACGGACCCCCGGTCCGTTTTATTCATGTTGTGGTAGACTACGGATGGCAAAGAAAGAGACACGCGTGATGGTCGTGCTGGCGTGCACCGAGTGCAAGCGCCGCAACTACAACACGCAGAAGAACAAGCAGAAGACGACGGAACGGTTGGAGCTGCGCAAATACTGCCGCTTCTGCCGCTGCCACAGACCGCACCGGGAGACTCGATGAACCATCTTTTGGCTTTGGCAAGGCGACGAGGCCCGATGTGTACTGAGGTACATGAGGGCCGAGGCAACGCAGCCAAAGACGAAAGTGGAGGGCGGTAGCTCAATTGGTAGAGTCCTGGTCTCCAAAACCAGTTGTTGCAGGTTCGAGTCCTGTCCGCCCTGCCAGTTTTGGGAAGTGATACGTTGGTGAACGAACAGCAAAAGAGAACGGCTCAGTCGATGGCGGGCGGAGACTTCGTCCGCGGCGTCATCGCCGAGCTTCGCCGCGTAACCTGGCCGACGCGCGAGGAATGGATTTCGGCGACCGTGCTGACGGTCGCGCTGGTCGTCGGCATCGGGTTGTTCACCTTTATCGTAGACCAGCTCTTCGGATGGCTCTTCAACCTGATCCATCCGGCAACGGGGGCAGGGTAGTAGAGCATGTTTGAGATCGATCGTCGAGAGCTCGACCTCGCCGAGCCACTGGGCGAAGAACCGATCGTGGACGACACGCAGATGGGCGATTTTGCCGCAGCCGTCGAGGAGCCCGTTGCCGACCAGCCCGTAGTCGAGGACTCGGTAGTCGAAGAAGCGGCCGTCGAGGCGCCCATCGAGGACCTGGTCGTCGAAGATTCCGCCACGGACGAACTGCCGGCGGTCGAGGACGCGATCGCGCCTGCCGCTGAGGGCGAGGCCGTCGCGCCGCGTCCCAAGGACAACCGCAACTGGTTCGTCGTGCATACGTACTCGGGCTACGAGAATAAGGTCAAAGCCAATCTCGAGCGCCGCATCCACTCGATGGGCATGCAGGATAAGATCTTCCGCGTGCTCGTTCCGATGGAAGACGAGGTCGAGTTCAAAGACGGCAAGCGCAAGATCACGCCCAAGAAGGTCTTTCCGGGCTACGTGCTGGTCGAGATGATCATGGACGACCAATCCTGGTGCGTCGTGCGCAACACGCAGGGCGTTACCGGGTTTGTCGGCAGCCCGGGGCCGGGCGAGAAGCCCGTGCCGCTGCAAGACAAAGAGGTCAAGACGATCCTCAAGCAGATGGGCATCGAGGCGCCGAAGCTGAAGATCGACTTCAAGAAGGGCGACCGCGTCAAGGTCACTTCGGGTCCGTTCTTCGATTTCACCGGCATCGTCGACGAGATCGCACCGGAAAAGGAACGGCTGCGCGCGCTGATTTCGATCTTCGGGCGCGAGACGCCGGTCGAGTTGGAGTTTTTCCAGGTCGAGAAAGTATAGACACTGGGAGAGAGGACGAATGCAAGACCCCGGCGTTCGGTCCGACGCAAATAAACTAGGGGGAGTTCGTAAAGGAGAACGCAATGGCTAAGAAAGTTGTAGGCAAAATCGGCCTACAGATCCCCGCCGGCAAAGCGACGCCGGCGCCACCGATCGGTCCGGCGCTAGGCCCCTACTCGCTGAACATCATGGATTTCTGCAAGCAGTACAACGAACGTACCGCTTCGCAGGTGGGCATGATCATACCGGTCGAGATCACCGTTTACGACGACCGCACGTTTACGTTCATTACGAAGACGCCGCCGGCGTCGTTTTTGATCAAGCAGGCGCTGAAAATCGAGTCGGGGAGCAAGGAGCCGAACCGGAACAAGGTCGGCACCCTGACGCAAAAGCAGCTCGAGGATATTGCCAAGGTGAAGATGCCGGACATCAACGCCAACGACATCGATGCGGCCAAGAAGATCATCGCAGGAACCGCGCGTTCGATGGGCGTCGAGGTGGAGGCGTAAGATGCCGCAGCATCATGGGAAGCGTTTCAAGGCGCTGGTCGCCGACTTCGACCGCAAGCGGCTCTTCTCGACGCCCGAAGCAATCGCGATCGTCAAGAAGAACGCCAACGCCAAGTTCAACGAGACCGTCGAGGCGCACGTTCGCCTGGGCGTCGATCCGAAGAAGAGCGACCAGAACGTCCGCGGCACGGTGCTCTTGCCGCACGGGACCGGCCGCACCGTGCGCGTCATCGCGTTCAGCAAGGGTGACAACGCCAAGGCCGCGCAGGAGGCAGGCGCCGACATCGTCGGCGATCAGGATCTGATCGACAAAGTGAAGGGCGGGTTCACCGAGTTCGACGTGGCCGTCGCCACCCCCGACATGATGGCGCAAGTGGGTAAAGAGCTCGGGCGCATTCTGGCGCAGAAGATGCCGAACCCGAAGGCCGGCACCGTCACGCCCAACATCGCCGCCGCGATTCGCGACATCAAGGCCGGTAAGGTTGAGTTCCGTCTCGACAAGACCGGCATCATCCACACCATCGTCGGCAAGGCCGATTTCGAACCGGAGCGGCTGCTCGAAAACGTCACCACGCTGCTCGATGCAATCGTGCGCGCGAAGCCGTCCGCCGCCAAGGGGACCTACTTGCGCAGCGTCACGCTGACGAGCACGATGGGTCCGGGCGTGAAGGTCGACCCAAACCGGATTAAGGCAACGGCTTAGTCCGGGATTGCCGCGCCGAGAGCGCGCAGGCGCTCTTCGAGCGTTCTGATGCGCGCGCGCGACCGGTCGGCGTCGATGTGGTCGTACGCCGCGGCGGCGCTGCGCGCCAGCGCTTCGAGGAGGGTCACTTCCGACGGCGCCAGCGGCGCGCCGTTCGCGCGACTGCCGTAGAAGACAAAGCCGAAGACGTTTCCGCGCATGATCAGCGGGATCACGATCGCGGGCGTCTGGGGACCGCTTGGCAGCGGGACATCGGTGCGCTGGCGCCCGTCCAGCGGCAGCGCAGAAAACTCGGCGCGCAACTCGACGATCAGCGGGTCCTCGGCGTCGATCGAGTCGGCCGCCCGATCGTTCCAGCCGCGCGATGCGGTCCGCTCGAAGGCGCCCTTCTCGCCGCGCGCCAGAAAGAGCGCGGCCGAGCTCAGTCCAAGCACTCGTACCGGCTCGTCGATCAGAAACTCGATCAGCGTTTTCTCCGAGGAGGTGTTTGCGAGCGCCCGCGTCGCACGACGCAGCGCCTCCTCGCCGCGGCGCTGCTCGCGGAAGAAAACGGCGTTCAAGAAGTCCTCGATGCGTCCGTGGACCGCGTTGAGCGAGAAGCCGATCAACAACGCCGCGAACAGGCTGACGTAGATCGCGGGGCGCGTATCTTCGAAGATTTGCTCGGCCCACCACTCGATGATTCCGAAGAGCAGCACCAGACATGCGGTGGCGGCCGCGTAGAGCGCAGCGCGCCCGATGACGAATCGCAGATCGACGACGCGTTCTGAGAGAAAGCCGTAGATCACGAAGGCCGAGCCGGCGAGGCCGAACCACGGACCGAGCGCGTCGGTCCAATTCTGGATGTCGAGCAGCGTGGGCGAGGTGTTTCCGATCAGCGTGCTGAGCACGTTCGCGAAGGCCCACGTGAGGTCGAGCAGCGGGGCAAGCGCGATCCCCGCGATCACCCAGCTGACGCGCGTGCGATCGATCGTCGTCGCGCTCGACGCGATGTGTGCCAATGCCCCGAGCACGACGACCAGCAGCAAGGCGTCGGTGACGCTCATGAAGAGATTGGTCGGTCCGGGGAATCCGTAGCGTTGGAAGACGACCCAGACGATCGTATTGACCCAGGCGATAAAAACGAGCAGCGAGAGCACGAGTGCGCTTCCGAAAAACCACGGCCACGCGCGGCTTGGACGGCCGTAGAGGCGGCGTGCGAA
>JASHXG010000114.1 GCA_030043675.1 Vulcanimicrobiota bacterium | reverse complement strand
GCCGAGCTCGGGGCTACGGTGGTTGGAACGTACCAAGTCCTCGGTCTGGGCGGCTATTCGACGCAAGTCGTGCGCGCCGGGCCGCTGAAGGTCGGGAACGCTACCTACCCCGATGCCTACTACGTCGTGCTCAACGACCTTCGACGCTACGGGTACGACGTGGTGCTGGGCGCCGATTTCTTGGCCACGACGACGGTCGAGCTCGACACCAACGCCCACTCGGTCCTTTTAGATCCGCCGCCTGCAAGCGGCGCCATCACCGTTCCGCTCGCCTTCGAAGACTTCGTGCCGGTCGTTAGCGTCCAGCTTGGAACGCTGGACGCCCAATTAGCGGTAGATACCGGCGACGAGTCGAATATCAACCTCGCGTATGAGTTCTACGCCAAGCACCCGGGGCTCTTTAACGCAACCCAGCGCCGCCAAGTCAGCGGGATCGGCGGCTCCAGCGTCGAGATGATCGGCGAGATCCCGCAAGTTACCATCGGCGAGTATCGCACCGGTCCTCAGCTCATCGGAACCACTCAGACTCTGCAAGGCACCGCTTTCGGCCATCTCGGGGCGGCTTTCTTGCAGCAGTTCAAAGTGCAGTTCGACTACGCTGCGGCCGAGCTATACCTCGTCCCGGAGCGATGAGGAGGGGATGAAGATCCGCTTTGCGAGTGTAGCGGCTGTCTGCTTTGCATGCAGCCTCGCTCCTCTTTCCGCGAGCGCGCTCACGCTCGACCGCTGTACCATCGTCGCCGCGCAGATGATGGACAGCGTCGATTCTTCGGACGCGCGTCCAGGCGATTTCTTCCGGTTCGAGACCGTCAATGCCGTGACGAGCGGAGCCAGCGTCGTCATTCCGGCGCGCACCATGGGCTACGGCGTGGTCTCGGTCGCATCGCCGGCCGGGCGCGACGCCCGCGCCGGCGTGCTCGTGCTCGAGCCGCGCTACTTAGTCATGCCCGACGGAACGCACATCGGCGTCGTGCTCAATCACAACAACAGCAGCTCGCTCGAGAAGTCCGGCCCCTACGACGGCATTCCGGGATATCTGGGGGCAATTCCCTTTATGGGGATCGGCGCGGCGGTCGGCGTTTTCAACTACTTTCGCAAGGGCAAGAACATCGTCGTGCCGCGCGGCACGATGTTTTCGATCTTTCCTAGCGACGATCCATCAGTGGAGCGCTGCCAAGATCATCCTTCTTATTGACCGAACGCGCGTGGCGGCGGCGGTAAAAAGCTGCGCATAGCGCCGCAGGTCGTCGCCGTTGAGGATGAAGAGCGCGCCCGGCGAGATCCCGGTCCTGCGCACGAAGAGCGCGGCACCAATTGCCACGGCGGTCACGTATGAGGCGGACGTCGCGGCGGCGCCGGCGATGATCCCGTAGCGCGGCAGGAGGGCCGCGGTCGCGGCCGCGCAGATAACCGTCGAGATCGAGCTCAGCGCCAGCGGTATCGAAGGCCGGCCCAACTGCTGGGTAAAGAAGGTTGCAAGCAGCGGCATCAGGCAATACGCGACGATTCCCGGCAGCAGCATTCGCAGGACGTTGCCCGCCGCCGCAAACGGTGCACCATAGATCGGAACGATCAGCATCGGAGCCACGACGAAAGCGACCGCCGCCGTCGCGGCGACGAATGCCAGCGAATGGCGCATGCAGCGTGCCGTGAGTTCGGCCGAGTCCGCTTCCGATGACGATCCTATTCGTCCGAAGGCCGCCGTTGCGATCGGCCGGCTCAGCTGCCATAAGAGGCTCGCGATGCCGATCCCCAGCGAATAGACGCCCAAGGCGCCCGCGCCCAGGATCAGCAGCACCAGAAAGATATCGATGCGGATATTGAGCTCTTCGACCAGCGCGTTGAGCGCGGTTTTGATGCCAAAGAGCAGCTGTTGCTTGAACGGGTACTCGGTCTTCTCCAGCGCGGGTCGTGCGAGATATGGGCGCATCCGGATCATCGATGAGACGGCCGCGGCCGCGTACGAGGCGACCCACACGATCAGAACGCCGTCCAAGCCGCCATGCGCAAAGAGCACCGGCACCGATAGAAGCGAGACGAGCGCGAGCACCAGCGTCTGAATGTTGCCCGAACGCACGTCGCTCGCCGAGAGGAAGAACCCGTTGGCCAGCGCCCCGTAGAGCGCGAAAGGCAGTGCGGCCGCGACCGGCAGCAAGACGCGCTGCGAGGGCACCGCGACACCGATCGCGATCAAGACGGTTGCGGTCGGAATCGCAAAGACGGCGATGGTGCGCAGCAGGGCCGAATAGACCTCGCGTGGCGGCTGCCGGCCCTTCACCAACTGCCATGCAATCGCAGAGCTCTGCCCCGCCGCCAGCGTCGTCATGAGGGTGAGCACGACGATGACGTACGCGTACAAGCCCTTGCCATACGGGCCGAGCAGCCGCGCAATGACGATTCCCAGCACCAAAGCGCTAGCGAGGCTGAGACCTCGCACGACGAACGTCTCGAGGCTCTTGCGGGCGATCGCGCTCACGGTTCCACCGTCCGCATCTGCCGAGCGCGCAGCATCTGAAGACAGAACCGCGGCCTGGCGGCCAGCTGCGCGCCGCTGATCGCGGCCGAGAGCCAGGCGCGTCGCTGTACGGCCTCGTAGAAGCGCAAGTAGACGAGGCTGCTTTGCAGGCCGCGCCAGCGCGCGGCCGGCACGTAACGCCGATGCGGCGCTAACATCCGCAACAGCGAGCGTATCTTCGCGGACGACCAAATCGTGGTTGAAGCACCGGCGCGCATATAGCGGTAAACCGCCAGCGGCTGCCTGACGGCGCGCACCGGAGTCCCGTGCGCGAGACAGCGCAGCGAGAGATCGTAGTCCTCGCCGAAGTGCAGCTCGGGATCAAACCCTCCCAGGTCGTCGAAGAGCCGGCGCGGCATCAGCGTCATGTACGAAAAGAGTCCGCCTTCCAACGCGCGGCGATACTGTGCTGCCGCCGCGAGGTCGAAGAATGCGTCCAGGCCTCCGCGTTCGAAGACCGACTGAGCCTCACGCACGCCGTCGGTTTCGTAGTAGAGGTCGACCGTCACCAGGGCCGGCGAGTTTCCGGCGACGGCGAGCATCGCCGTCAGGCACCCTGGAAGCCAGTAGTCGTCAGCGTCGAGGAACGCAACGTAGGTGCCCTGCGAAGCGGCGACGCCCCGATTACGGGCGGCGGCGGGGCCGGCGTTCGCTTGTCGCAACAGCGTGACGGCTCCGTCGAACGGCGCCAGCGCCTCGGCGACGTCGTCGGCCGACCCATCGTCCACGACGATCAGCTCGAGATCGTCGGGCGACAGCCCTTGGTCGAGGACGCTGCGAACCGCCTGCGGCAGAAGCTGCGTGCAGTTGTACGTCGGTATGATGACCGATACGACGGGCCGGGGCATTAGGTGGTCGCGGCGGTGCGCGGTTGGCGCATCAGGAGCCAGAGGGCGACACCTACGGCGACGCCGAGCAACAGCGCCATCACGTAGACGGTGGGATCGTAGAGTCTGAAGATGCGCCGCTGCAGCAACTCGCAAGCGACGGTAACGGCGAAGAACGCGGCCGGCGCCCAGCGTCTGGGAATCAGCAACATCGGCGTCATCATGATTCCGTACCAGCTCTCGACCTTGTACGGCAGGAGCAGAATCCCGATGAACAATGCCACCTCGAGCAGGGGTTCGCGCTTGCGCCGCAACGCCAACACTGCGATTGCCAGCGAGCAGGCCGCAACGAAGGCCGGAAAGAGCGGCGCGATGGTGTGGGGCGTAATCGCATGGCCCAAGCCGAAGTGACGTAAGACGCGCCACACTAAGCTCGAAAAGAGCGGTGTATGGGTCGCGTTGAACGCAAAGACCACATCCGTCAGCGAGAGTTTCACCGAAAGCGGAAAGCTGAGCCCGACCGCGACCACGCCGAAAACCGCGGCCGTCAGCAGCGTGCGAAGCCACGAACGCGTCGTTGCAAAGGTAACCGCGAGCAGCGGCAGTAGAAATGGAGCGTAAGCGAACTTCGCCTGCACCGACGCGGCCAGCAGGCAGGCCGCGAGCTCGTACCAACGGCGCTCGGCCAGCAGATAGGCGCCCAAGCCGGCTAGCACGACGTAAATGTCGTTGTGGCCGCCATCGCCGCTCGCCAAGATCACGAGCGGATTGAGCGCAAACGCGATCGTCGCCGCGGGGCGCCATGGGAATGGTCGCAGCGCGATCCACAGGAGCAACGTGCAGCCGAGCGCGCACAACGAAGCCCAGACGCGCAGAATTCGCGCTTGCACCTCGACCGGCGCGCTCCGGAACGGCCAGAGGGCGATTGCGTTTGCGAGCGTCCATCCCGCGCCGTACCGATCGAC
>JASHXG010000002.1 GCA_030043675.1 Vulcanimicrobiota bacterium | reverse complement strand
CGTTGAGAAAGATCGCCAGGAGACCAAAAGCCAAGAGCCAGAAGGCGCGCACGTACGAGGTTCGATCCAGCTGCATCTGCGTGCTGTGCTGGAGCAACTCGTTCGTGCTGGCCAGCGCTTCACGGATTGCGGCAACCGTCCTTGTCTCGTAGTCGGAGTAGAGCTTGTTGCGCTTGTCGAGCGCGTCGAGCTGCTCGTTCGGATGACTCAACAACGGAGCGGCCACGTTGGTGCGCCACTCCTGCTGGAATCGCGTGTAGTCGGCAAGCATCTGCTGCGCGCCGGCCAAGTTCTGCTCGCGCACTGTCTCGCGGATCGAGTCCTCGGTCGTGTCATACTCGTTCGCCGCCATTCGATACTGGGAAACGTAGAATGGGTCGTGCGTCAGCGAATAGCCCCGGAGCGAGTTTTCTTCGTCGATCTGCAAGCGCAGCAGCTCTTCGAGAGCGATCTGCGCCTGTTGGATCTGGGTTTGGCGCGCGAACGTTTCGCTAATCTGTGCTCGCGTCTGAAAGGCTCCCAACACCGCCAATCCCAGTGTCACGACCAGGAACGCAGGCAGCAGCAGCGTCGCAGTAACGTGCGACAGCGGCGCATTCTTCACGAAGGCGTCACCAGACCACAGTCGAACAACGGTCGATAGTGCAGACGCAAGTCGAGCCGGCCATCTTCAAGTCGTACGACGTTCGTGGTATTTATCCATCCGAACTGCACGACGACACCGCCTACGTGATTGGCCGCTGCTTCGCAGCGCTGCTTGGCGCCCGGCGCATCGTAGTCGGCCGCGACATGCGCCCGTCGGGGAAACAGCTCTCCGAGGCATTTGCCCAAGGCGCCTGCGAGGCCGGGGCCGACGTCCTCGACATCGGAATGGTCTCAACCGACGCGCTCTACTTCGCGGTAGGCAAGTACGAGTTCGACGGGGGCGTGATGATTACGGCCTCGCACAACCCGGCCCAATACAACGGCATGAAATTCACGCGTTCGCAGGCGCAGGCGATCTCGCTCGATAGCGGCCTGGCAACAATTCGAGACCGGCTCCTAGCGGGCGATCTGCCCCCCAAGGCGGTGTCGCACGGAACCATCACGCATCGGAATATTCTCGAAGACTTCGCCCAGCACTGCCTCTCCTTTGTCGATCGGGGAAAAATCAAGCCATTTCGGATTGCGATCGACGCCGGCAACGGGATGGCAGGTGAAACGGTCCCGTATGTGTTCAAGGACCTGCCTTGCGAAGTCGTGCCGCTGTATTTTGAGCTCGACGGCAGCTTCCCGAATCATCCTGCCAGCCCAATCGAGCCCGAGAACATGGTCGACCTGCAAGCTAACGTGATCAAGCACCGGTGCGATCTCGGAGCGGCTTTCGACGGCGATGCGGATCGCATGTTCATCGTGGACGAAAAAGCGAATTTGATCGACGGAAGCACCGTGACCGCGCTAGTGGCGCTCAACACGCTCAAGACGCATCCCGGCGCAAGGATCCTTTACAACTTGATCTGCAGCGCAAGCGTCCCCGAGCTGATCGCGAAGGCCGGCGGAGTTCCAATTCGTTCGAAGGTCGGCCACTCGATCATCAAGGCCGAGATGCGCGCCAAAGACGTCGTCTTCGGCGGCGAGCACAGCGGCCATTTCTATTTTCGCGACAACTGGTATGCCGATTCCGGCATGATTGCGTTGCTGCAATGTCTCGAGCTGTTCAGTGAGGCGGACAAGCCGGTTAGTGAGGTCATCGCTCCGATCGATACACGCTGCCGCTCGGGCGAGATCAACAGCGAGGTCGCGAACGCTCCTGGGATGCTACGAACGATCGCAGATTTTTACAGAGAGGCCCAAATCGATCGACTTGACGGACTGACGATTTCGTATCCTCAGTGGTGGATGAACATCCGGCCGTCGAACACCGAACCGCTGCTGCGTTTGAACGTCGAAGGCGATACCAAGGAACTGATGGAGCAGCATCGTGACGAGGTCCTGGCGCTCATCCGCACGAATGAGACGACGGAATGTCCACCCGGCTGACAATCGGGCCCGCCTTCATCGCTGTCGGCGACGGAACGTCGACGTTCGGGCGCTTAGCAGTCGAGAACGGGCGCATTGCGGCGGTCCTTGCCGCCGATGGAGCGTCGGACTATCCACTGCCGAGCGGAAGCAGCATCGCTCCAGGCTTGATCGACGTACATACCAACGGAGCCGGCGAATTTCTCTTCAATCGCGATCAGGGTAACGCGGTGAGCGTCGCAGCCGCAACCTACGCCGAGATGGGCGCTACCGGCTTCGTTGCGAGCGTGATGACGGCACCGTGGGAGTCGATGCTGCACGCGGCATCCGAGATCGTCGAAGCCGCCAATCAGCTCGAAGAAGACGCCCCTCAAGGCGCGCGCTGTCTCGGCGTCCACTTCGAGGGACCGTTTCTCAATCCCAAGTTTCGTCGAATTCATCGCCACGAGTGGCTGATGAATCCCAGCGCCGCGCACGCGCAGGAGATGGTCGACGCCTGCAAGGGCGGCTGCCTATGGATCACAATGGCGCCCGAGCTGGACGGCGCCAGCGACGCATTGCGCGTTTTTCTCGAAAACGGCGTCGTCTGCTCGGCCGGACATACAAGCGCGCATTACAGCGAAGGGATGTTGGCAATCGGCTTGGGCTTTCGCTCCCTGACCCATGCGTTCAATGGAATGCCGCCGCTCGACCACCGCGATCCATCGATCTTGGCCGCCTTCATCCAGGATCGCCGGACGCTGGTGCAGGTCATATGCGATGGCTTTCACGTCTCGCCGGTCATGATCGACATCCTTCATCGCACGCTCGGGGATCGAGTCGTTCTGGCGACGGATAATATGCCGGCCCCGGATCCGAGCTACCATATCGAGGGCGGCGTTATGCGCGCCGAAGACGGTACGATCGCCGGCAGCGCGCTGCGCATGGACGAAGCGATTCGGAACTACATGTCCTACGCGCAGATTCCGTTCGCGCAGACGATCGTCGCGGCAACGCATGCGCCGGCGCGGCTGATTCATCACGACGGCGAGATGGGGCGCATCGCCCGCGGCATGCGCGCCGACCTCTCGTTCTGGGATAAGGATTACCACATCATTGCCACGATGGTCGGTGGCGGCTTCGTCTACAATCGCATCGAAGTCCCAGCTTAGCGCTTTGCTAGCGCTTGCTGATGGCCGTGCCGAAAGGCGCCTCCAGGCCGTCCACCGTCTTGGTCGCATTCCCGCCGGACGGATACTTCCAAAACATGACGCTCGCGCCGTTGAGGTTTGGACCGACGAGCTTGGAAATTTGCTTCGTCTGCGACCCGCCGCCGAGCTTCGCAATCCAAAACTGAGCGACGTTTTGTGCGCCTGCGAGCTGGGTCGTACCGACGATCTGGCCGCCGGCACCCGTCGTTTGATAGACGACCCCCGCCGCTTCGTCGCCGACCGTTACGTAGGTGCCGTCCCAAAGGACGCCACCCGCGAGTTCGAACGCTTTGTGGAGCGGGATTTTCGTGAACTTGCCACTGCCCGCGGGCAGTTCGCCGAACACAAATCCGCCATCGTGTCCCTCACCATCGATGAAGAGATTACTCGCATCGTCGTAGCCCAAGAAAAACGGATAGTAGAGTTTGGGAAAAGAGTACATCTTGGGAGGGCCCCTCGCGCCGGTGTAAATCGCGATGCTGCCTTGGCCCTCGCTGGAATCTTCCGTGTTGGCGACAGCCAGATTCCCGGTGAGCGTGTCGATCGAGCAATCGATCGGATATTGGTTTGTATCGGCTAGCTTCGCGATGGGCTTCGTGCCGGCGTGCGCATATTCGACCAGCTCTGAGGAATAAGTATCGGTAATCCATACGTTCTGGGCCTTGTCGACGCACTCGCCTGCCGGCGAATCCAATCCTCGAAGCACCCCGACGACCTTTGCATAGGGAAACGAATAGATGATCACCCGCCGCCCTTGCGGATCGGAGACGTAAAGGAGGTTCTCCGAGACGGCGGCGTGTGCGAACCAGGAGTGACCGCGATCGTCTCGCACGGCGTTCGCTGCATACGGGCCGAGAAGCCGGGCCAGCGGACCTGCGGGCGCAAGATTCGGTTGCGAACCGCTGGCGCACCCGACTAGCATCGCGACGCCCGCCAGGCTGAGGAACCTCTCCTTAAGTCGCCGCATAATCGCCCGCGATTTTCTCCGCCGGTTCCCTGGCCGCCGAGCGAAGCATGACAACGGCGGCGTAGATGACGACGACGACCACCAGCCACCGCACGGCCGCGATCGGCAAGTGGTATACCATGTGAGCGGCAATCCATACGCCGGGGATTCCGCCAAGCGTAAGGCCGAGCGCCGGCAGCATCGCGAACGCGTTGAAGCGAATGAAGCGCAGGCTAGCCACCGGCATGAGGAATGCGCACGATCCCATCATGATCGGAAAGGCCGCGATGGGGTTCATTCCCAGCAGGCTCACCATGATCATGCACGGCGCATACAAGCCGATCCCGATCGTCATCAGCGCCCCCAAGCACAGGCTCACTGCGACGCCGATCCACAGGCGTACGCCGGAGAGACCCAGGGCGGTTCCGGTCAGCCCGAATTGGTTTCCCTTGAGGTTCATCATGATGAACAAGACTGCCGCGACGGCGAGCGCGGTGCCCATTCCGATTTGGACGCCGCGACGCGGCAAGCGCGCGACGAACCCGGCGCCGAGCCACGCGCCGACGACCGACGCCAAAATCAGCAGAATCAAGGTCGGAGGCTCGACCGCAACGATTACGATGAAGATCGCGGCCTCGAGGATCGTCGGAAGCGTGTGGCCGACGTTAAGCGTGCCCGGAATGCGCTCATCCGGCACAAAGCGTAGGAATTTATAGAGCGACGTGGTCGTCGCGAACGAACCGATGCCCAGCGTATCGAAGAAATTCGTAACGAAGCCGATCCCGACGGCGATCGCGGCATTAACTGGGCCCGGCAGCGTGATACGCTGTCGCGGCAGCGCGCGCAGCAGCGCGACGATTTGCACGAGCGCTACGACTGCCAGACCGATGTAGATAATCGTCCGGAGACTCATTACTGCAATCGATACGCCCACAGGCGGCCGCGCCCTGCAATCAGCAGGGTGTCGCCGGCTAGAGCAAGCCCATGCCCGTACAGTTCGGAGGCGACCGGCAGTCGAGCGCTGCGGGCGCCGGTTCGCAAGTCGAAGGCGTCGACCGCGCCCCGCGCGTCCGCGGCCAGAATCGTCGCGCGCCAAACGACCGGGGCTTCGTAGATTCCGGCCGTCTGGGTGCGCCAAATCAGCGCGCCATCGGCGGCGCGCAGAGCAACGAGCTCGCCGTGAGCCGGATCGTGGTAGAGCGGCACGACGATCGCGTCGCCGGCCGCGGTCGGCGTTCCAATCGATTGAATCCAGCTCATCGCAGGCTCAATCTGCCGCTGCCAAAGAATGCGGCCGGTGCGCTCGTCGAGCATGACGTAGCGCGCGTCTTTGAGGATCACGCCGACCGTGGGCGTCATGCGCCCGGCGAGGTCAAGCGTGAAGAGACGCGGCGAGGCGAAAATGTCGAAGTCGTTGGCGTCATGCGCGATCAGCGGACCGGTCACCCAGCGCCATCGTCCGGTTCGCGGTTCGATCGCGATCACCGAATCGGTGTATGCGTCGGGACCGGCGGGCGGCGAGCTCATCGGCGTGGGATTCCCGGTGCCGACGATGGCGAGGTCGAGATGCGCGTCGACGGCAGGCGTCGTCGAGATGCCCCCGCCGCTGCCGTGGTAGCGAACCGGCGTAAACGACCACACCGGCATGCCGGTTGCGGAATCGAGCGCAATTTCGCGGCCGGTGTCGGTCGGCCGGTCGGCAATCATGTCGAACCCCAAGAGGACGAGGCCGTCGGCGAGGACCGGCGATGCGTAGGTGTCGTCGTTGCGCGAGTTCGCGCAGACCCGGCGTCTCCATAGCAGCGTTCCGCGACGAGCGTCGAAGGCCGCGGCGACGCAGCTTCCGCTGACGGCGTACGCCACGCCGCCGGAAACGGCAACCGACGATACGACGCCGCGAAAATTCCCGTACGTCTCGTCGGAATTCGCGCCCAACGACGCGCGCCACAGCGTGTGCCCGTCGGCGGCATCGAGCGCAACGACGTCCCCGTCCGTCGTTCCCGTATAGACGACTCCATTCGCTACGGTCGGTATGCCGAGCATCCATCCGCGTTCGACGTGCGTCCAAAGGTGCGTGAAGACGACGGCGACGAGCGCGGCGATCACGTCATCTGCGAAGACGTCAGTTCGCGCGTGGCGGCGGCGTTGAAATAAGCGGCGCGCGGGTGGTGCATCACGATCGCCGCCGTCGACTGCTCCGGCACGATTTGGAATGCTTCGGTCAGCGTGACGCCAATCCGCGCGGTCGCGTCGAGCAGACGAAAGACGATTTTGTGCTGCTCGAGGTCGGGACAGGCGCCGTAGCCCCACGAGTAGCGTTTCCCGCGCTCATCCTCCAGTCCGAGCTCGCGCCGGATGCGACGGTGCATATATTCGGCCAGCGCCTCGGCCGACTGCACCGAGAATCCGTGGAGGAAATAGGATTCGCTGTAGTCGCCGCCGGCTTGCAGCGCCTCCGTTCGCCGGGACGCATTGACGCCGATGGTGACGATTTGCAAGGCAACGAGGTCGCTGGCTGCCCCGCCGGCCGGCTCGCGCAAGTAATCGGCCAGAGAGAGATGCTCGCCGCCGATTTGGCGCGGAAACGTCATGCGCGCGATCTCGCGCTGCGGGTCGAGCGGATCGTAGATGATGACGTCGTTCTCGAGACCGGCGGCGGGGAAGTAGCCGTAAACCGCGCGCGGCTGCAACAAACCGTTGCGCATCGCCTCGGCTTGGTAGCGTGCTAGGCGCGGATCGAAGTCGTCTCGCCGCAGACGCTCGAAGGCCTCACCCTTGCTGTTGGCGGCTCCCCAGGAGAGACGGTAGAGACTACGCAGATCGAAGCACGGCCACAGCTCGCGCAGATCCATCCGGTCGATACTGCGAACGCCCCAGAAGGGCGGCGCTGGAACGCCTGCCGGCTGATCTTTTACGGC
>JASHXG010000113.1 GCA_030043675.1 Vulcanimicrobiota bacterium | reverse complement strand
ACGAGCAAGGTGGTCGGCGGCATCACTGAGGCGTGTCTCGAAGCCGGCATTTGTTTCTACGAGCAGACGATTCTGGACGTGCGAGCGGTTTCATCGCCGCAGGTTGCCGAGATGACCAAGGTCTTCGAGAACACCTTTCGCGCCGTCAACATCGCGCTGGTCAACGAAATGGCGATGCTCTGCGATCGCCTCGGCATCGATATTTGGGAAGTCATCGATGCCGCCTCGACCAAGCCATTCGGCATCATGCGCTTCGATCCAGGCCCCGGCGTCGGAGGACACTGCATCCCACTCGACCCGTTTTACCTCGCCTGGAAGGCGCGCGAATACGACTTTCACGTACGGTTTATCGAGTTGGCCGGCGAGATCAACGTCGGTATGCCATATTTCGTTCGCGAGAAGGTCATTCGTGCGTTGAACGAGCGCGGCCGCGCGATCAAAGGCGCGAGGATCTTCGTACTGGGCGTGGCCTACAAGCGCGATGTCGACGACTGCCGCGAGTCGCCCGCAACTAAAGTGATGGATTTGTTGGCGCACGACGGAGCGCGGATCGACTATCACGATCCGCACGTTCCCAGCTTCACCGACCGCCGCGGCGAAGCGTGGCACTCGGTGCCGCTTTCGAAAGAAATGCTCGAAAGCGTCGATTGCGTGTTGATCCTTACCGATCATTCTGACGTGGACTACGAGCGCGTCGTCGAATCGGGGCAACTGATCGTCGACACGCGAAATGCCACCAGAAACGTGAACGCCGACAAGTCGCGCGTGAACAGGCTATGAGCGCAAGGCGCCCGCGGATCGGCGTGGTCGGCGCCGGCCGATGGGGCATGAACATCGTGCGCTGCTGCGCCCGCCTCGACGTGCTGGCCGCCGCCTGCGATTCGGATCTGCACCAGCTCGAAGAGGTACGTTCGCGCTACGGCGGCGTGCGCGTCTTTGCCGATTATGCGACGATGCTCGCGCTGGCTGAGCTGGATGCGGTCGTGGTGGCCGCGCCGGCGCAGCTGCACGCACAGCTCGCGTGCGGCGCAATCGATGCCGGTCTGGACGTCTTCGTCGAAAAACCCCTGGCGCTGAGCGTGGCGGACGCGCAGCGCGTCGTCGATGCTGCAAACGCGGCCGGAAAACGGCTCGTGGTCGGACACCTGCTCCTCTACCATCCGGGAATCAGGCTTTTGATGCAGCTGATCGAGCGCGGCGCGATCGGCGAGTTGCGCCATCTGCGCGCGCGGCGCCTTAGCTGGGGCCGGCTTCGTTCGCACGAAGACGTTTGGTGGAGCTTCGCGCCGCACGACGTAGCCGTGATGCTCGAGATCTTCGGCGAGGAGCCCCTCGCGGTGACCTCCGCGAAGGCCGCCTACGTGCGTCCGAACGTCGCCGACCTGGCTTATGCGGATTTCACGTTCTCGGAAAGCCGTTCGGCGCACCTGGAGGTGACGTGGCTGGACCCCGCAAAAGGCTCGCGTCTGGACGTGTTTGGTTCGCGGGGTGTGCTCTCGTTCATCGATGGTCAGGATGCCCCCAGATTGCTCCTGACGCCATGCGGCGATGCGCTCAACGCGCGCGGCGAACCCGAACTGTGGCGCAAGGAGCCCGAAGAGATCGACGTGCCCGCAGGCGAGCCATTGGAACTGGAGATGGAAGCGTTCTGCCGCGCCGTGTGCGGCGGCCAACCACCACCGACCGATGGTGAAGAGGGATTGGCGGTCGTGCGCACGCTCGCGACGCTGGGAGAGAGGGAGATGCAAGCGGTCGGATGAGCTTTACGGTTCAAGCGCAGCGCTACTACGCGCACGAAACGGTCTATATCGACGAGCCCGCGTCGATCGGCGACGGCACGAAAATTTGGCACTTCTCGCACGTCCTTTCCGGCTGCACCATCGGCGCGAATTGCCGAATCGGACAGAATGTCGTGATCGGTCCGCGCGTGCGCGTCGGCAACCGCGTGAAGATTCAGAACAACGTTTCGATCTACGAAGGCGTCGAGCTCGAGGATGACGTCTTCTGTGGCCCGAGCATGGTCTTCACCAACGTGAATACGCCGCGCAGCGGAACGCCTCGCAATCGCCCGGAAGACTTCGTGCCGACGCGAGTGCGGCGTGGCGCGACGCTCGGTGCGAACTGCACGATCGTCTGCGGCCATACGATCGGAGAGTATGCTTTCGTGGGCGCAGGCTCGGTCGTAACGAGGGACGTTCCGGGTTACGCGATCGTCTACGGCAATCCGGCTCGCATTCAAGGTTACGCCTGCGAGTGCGGCCTGCGGCTGTGCTTCATTCGCAGCGAGACGGCCTGCGAGGAGTGCGGCCGAGCCTACCGGCTCGACGAGGCCGGCGCCGTTGCTCGGCTGAAATGATACCGGCGCTCGATCTGACCCGCCAGTACCGCGCGATCGCGCCGGAGATCGATATAGCGGTCGCTCGGGTTCTCGCCGCTGGAGCCTTCATCAACGGGCCGAACGTAACCGCGCTGGAAGACGAGATCGCGCGCTACGTCGGCACGCGCTACGCAGTCGGCCTCAACTCGGGGACCGACGCGCTGCATCTGGCGCTGCGGGCACTCGATATCGGACCGGGCGACGAAGTGGTCACGACCCCCTTTTCGTTTGCCGCGACGAGCGAGGTGATCGGCATCGTTGGCGCGACGCCCGTTTTTGCCGACATCGACCCCACAACGTTCAATCTCGATCCGGCGGCGGTTGAAGCTGCGATCGGTCCGCGAACGCGCGCCATAATTCCAGTCCACCTCTACGGGCATCCTGCGCCGATGGACGCGATCGAGGCGTTGGCGCGCCGGCATCATCTGGCCGTAGTCGAAGATTGCGCCCAATCGATCGGGGCGAGCATCGACGGCCGCCGCACCGGGAGCCTCGGCACGATCGGTGCTTTTAGCTTTTACCCGTCGAAGAATTTAGGCGCCTATGGCGACGGCGGGATGATCGTCACCGACGATCGCGCGCTGGCGGAGCGAATTCGCCGCCTGCGGGCGCACGGCGCGGGCGTCAAATACCATCACGACGAGCTTGGGCTCAACAGCCGGCTGGACGAGATGCAGGCCGCGATTCTGCGCGTCAAACTTCGGCACTTGGAAGCGTGGATCGAGCGCCGGCGCGCTATCGCGGCACGTTA
>JASHXG010000112.1 GCA_030043675.1 Vulcanimicrobiota bacterium | reverse complement strand
TAGCCGACGCACTCAGAGCGGGCTATCAGGTTTACGACCGGACTGCGGACGGATATCTCGTCAGGACTCGCACGGCAGCCGGTTGGGCTATGGCGCTCGTATCCTGCAAGTAATATCGTCTTTATTCGTAAACTTGTGCCACGCAAACAGTGCCGCCGGTCGATCGACCGGCGGCACTGCTGTATAACCAACCGTAGCGTCTGTGCGTCGCGCTAGCCGCGATAATCGGGCGGCGAGGCGGGCTTCTGAATCTCCGGCGTCGCTCCGGGACGCCAACCTCCGTATGAGTCGGGTTGCGGTCCGGCGCTTCCCGCCGGCGCTCCCGGCATCGAGGCCGTCCCACCCGGCGGAGGGCCAAAGCTCTGGCCGCTCGGGGGCACGCCGAACCGCGCTCCCGCCAGGACGGCGCTGACGATCTGCGCCAGGCCCACGAACATCGGGATCAAGCCGCCCAAGAGCCAGGGCCCGTAGACGAACTGGCCGTCGTGGGCGCCGATGAAGCTGAGGCCGATCAAGAGCGCTAAGCCGATGAAGGCGACCGAGATGCCCCTGCGTAGCTGGCGCTGGGCCGAATAGTAGTCGGCGTCGTAGACGTATTGCGTCGGCTGCGTGCCCGAACCGGGCGTCCAGCCGTACTTCATCGCCTTTTTCATCGCCCGCGGATCCGGAGGCGGAGCGAAGCCCCGGCGCATCATCTCCATCCGTTCTTGGTGCGAGAGGACCCGCGAGACGATCCAGGCCGCGATCGGAGCGCCGAAGACGATCAACACGGCGAAGAAGGCGAACATGTCGTCGCTGTCCATTATTGCCGCGAGCATTAGAGTCGGGGCCCCCAGCCGTCGAACGTAGGACGGAGCGACTGTGCGGAGTTCCAGCCTTCGGCCGGCAGCGTCGGCCGCGCGTGCTCGGGCCGCGTGTCGGGAAGGGTCTTGTTCAGCTTGGTCGTCATGGTCTGGTCGAGCCTCCGTGAATCTTTCTGCCCTAGTTACGGTCGCAGCCCCCAGATGTTTCGCGAGCCCGATGGTCGGAAGCCGCGAAACAATGGGGCCCCCTCGGACGTACCAAAGGCGTGTCGGCACTGTTGGCATGTGCTCCTGAGCGGAGTCGAAGGGTGCCACCTATTCAGGTAAGCGCGGCACCCCAAGATGGTGACTTGGTCGCGATGACCCTGCGGGGCGACCCGGAGGCATTCGCAACGCTCGTCGAACGCTATGACCGTGCCGTCTACCACCTCGCCTACCGCACGCTGCGCGACGTCGAGGACGCCCGCGATGCGACGCAAGAGGCCTTCTTCAAGGCGTTCCGCAGCTTGCGCACGTTCCGGGCCGGCTCCAAGTTCTCGACCTGGATCTTCGCGATTACCTACCACGCCTGCTGCGATCGCCTCAACCGGCGTAAGCGGTACGCAAACGAGGAACTACCCGAGCGCGCCGACACCGCACCCGGGCCCGAACAGCAGGTGATCGCGTTCGACGACCGCGCTCGGCTGCGCGCTGCGATCGACGCGCTTCCGGAAAAGTACCGCACCGTGATCACGCTCTACCACCTGCAAGGCCGGCAGTACGAGGAGATCGCGAACGTCCTAGACCTGCCCATGGGTACGGTCAAGACGCATTTATTCCGTGCCAAGGAGCAACTGCGCAGGCTTCTGGGCGAAACGGAGGTAAGGGAAACATGAGTATGCACGACGACGACGACCACGGACGGCCCGACGAACTCGATCGGGCACTGTTGGCGCTCCCGCTCGAGGAGCCGCCGGCGGGATTGCGCGCAGCGATCTTGATGGCAACCGCATACCGCCCCGCCCCCGCCTTTTCGTTCTGGGAGGTCAGCTTCATGGGCGTCCTCGGTGCGGTCGGCGTATGGCTGCTTGTCTTGCTCGCGCTGGGCGGCGGTCAGCTCTTCCTTCACACGCTCGCGACGATCGGCGCGTGGGCCATGCAAGCCCTCTCGAACTGGACCGTGGTGGTTTGGCTCGCGGCGGGCGGCGCAACCGCTCTATGGCTGACACTTTTCACCGGATCCCAACCGATCGCGCTGGCTGCGAACAGGTCCGCAGGGAGGGACGGCCGATAACCGTTCTCTATGGAGAAACCGGTAGCATCAGGGCGGCATCAATATAGAGTTCTCGTGATCGAGGACGATGCCGCAATCAGCCGCGTACTGCAGCTCGAGCTCGAGCACGAGAATTACGACGTCGACGTCGCCCGCGACGGACTAGCGGGCCTCGAAAAAGCCCTCAAGGAACCCGACCTGGTCATCCTCGACTTGATGCTTCCGCGCATGGACGGCATCGAAGTTTGCCGGCGCATTCGCGCCAAGAGCCGCGTGCCCATCATCATGCTGACGGCGCGCGACCGCGTGCCCGATCGCGTCGCGGGTCTCGACGTCGGAGCCGACGATTACGTCACCAAACCGTTCTCCACCGACGAACTCCTCGCGCGCGTTCGGGCGCGGTTGCGCGAACGCTCGCCTCAAGGCAACGTAATCGAGTACCGCGACGTCGTGATGGATCGTGACCGCCACGAGGTCCATCGCAGCGGCAAGCCGATTGCGCTCACGGCGAAGGAGTACGCGCTGCTCGAGTATCTGCTGCTCCATCGCAACAAGGTCCACACGCGCGACGAGCTCTTCAATGGCGTCTGGGGCAGCGATTTCCTCGGTGACTCCAATTTGATCGACGTCTACATCCGCTACTTGCGCGGCAAGATCGACGACGGCTTCGAAGACAAACTCATCACGACCGTTAGAGGCGTCGGTTACACGATCAAGGACTGAGCGCTTTGAATAGCGTGAGGTAGGCATGTCTCTTAAGTGGCGGATCGCGCTCGGATACTCGGTCCTGCTGATCGTTGCGATGACGGTGATGAGCGGCTTCATCGTCTGGCGGTTTCAGCAGATCCTGTACGAACAGGCCGAGGCGAGCGTCAACGCTACGATGCGGGCGATCGTGCAGTTCGCCCAGCAAGAAACGACGCCGTTTTCGCTCGAGGACACCTCGATGAGCACGCTGCAGTTCCTGTTCAACAGCAGCAACTTGGCAACGTGGAACTCGGCCAATAGCTACGTTCAGGTCGATACGATTGACGGTTATCCGCTGGCGAAGACGGCTAATCTCGGCGCTTCGACGATTCCGCCCAATCCGAAGCTCTCTGCCGAGCACGACGTCGCCTTTCGGCAGATCACGATCGACGGCCGGCCCTTCCTGGTCGAAGACCGCTATCTCCACGTCGGGGCGAACTCGGCCGTCATCCACGCCGCGGAGCCGCTCGACACGCTGCAGCGCACGTTCGCGAGCGCGCGCGACGCGATCGGAATCATCTTAGCCGCTGCCGCTGCGGCAGTCGTGATTTTCTCGATCGTGCTCGCGGCGCAAGCTACGACGCCGATCAACGAGCTCTCGCACGAAATGCGCGAGATCAGCTCCGATCGCTTGGCGTTGGCGGGCGGCGCGGGGTTCACGGATGGCCGCCTGCCGTGGCGGCGGCGGCGCGACGAGATCGGCCGGCTCGCGCAAAGCTTCAACGATCTTCTCCAGCGTTTGGCCGAGGCGTTCGCGCGGGAACGCCAGTTCATCTCGGATGCCTCGCACGAGCTCAAGACTCCGTTGACGTCGATCAACGCCAACGCGCAAATGCTGCTGCGCTGGGGCGATCGCGATCAAGCAATCCGGCGCGAGAGCCTCGAGACCATTGCGCGCGAGAGCGCGGATTTGGCCGGCATGGTCAACGGCATGCTTACCCTTGCCAAGGCCGATCGCGGCGACGAGATTCCCAAGGAACCGGTCTCACTCGCGCAGATCGCAAACGAGGTCGTGCAGAATGCCGCGCCTCGAGTCGCCGAAAAGCAGCTCGAGCTCACCTTCGAGCATAAGGGGCTGCCGATCGTCTTCGGCGATGCGAGCCTGCTGCGCCAACTGGTCGGCAATCTCGTCGACAACGCCATCAAGTTCAGCGATCGCGGGCGCGTCGACGTGCGCGTGGGCGGCGACAAGGCCACTGCCTGGGTCGAGGTCGCCGACAGCGGTCCCGGAATTCCCGCCGAGGAACTGCCCCACGTCTTCGACCGCTTCTATCGCGCCGATAAAGCCCGATCGCGCGCCGTACCCGGTACCGGCCTCGGCTTAGCGATCGTACGCTCGATTGCTCGGGCCCATGACGGCGAGGCCAGCGCCGGGAAGGCGCCCGGCGGCGGCGCGCTCTTCCGAGTGGTCCTCCCACGGATGGAGCTTGGCTCACCGGTCTTTCATGATGGCGCCGACAGGCTCTCGATAGAATAGAACGGTGCGCGTAGGGTGGGGGCGTGGAGCGATCTTGATGCTCCTCGCCTCATTGTGCTGCCTGGTTCTCGCGGCGCCCGCGCGCGCTGACGAGCAGCTTAACGTTGGCCCGACCCCGGTCGTCAACGTCCATCTCAACCGAGGGCACCTGACGGTGGAAACGTGGGACCGCCCGCAAGTGCTGATCGAGTCCAACACGCCGGTCAGCGTTCAGCATCTCGATCCGGCAGCCGTCGATCCTCGCATTCCCAAGCAATTTCAGATCTCGTCTCAGACGATCGCGACGGTCCACGGCCCCGTGTCGCTGCCGGAGGAATCGTTCGTTCTTCCGCCGCTGGCCGGCACGCAGCACGACGCGATCATGGCGCGCGGCAACGGCAACGTAACGATCATGATCCCGACCAGCACCGCGATGATGATCGCCCACGTCAGAGCCGGACACTTCACGCTCAATAACTATCACGGCATCTTCGTCGCCCACGCGCATCTGGCCGGCATTTCGCTGAATAACGTCTCCGGCACCGGCTTCGTCGAATCGTTGCGAGGAACCATCGCCGCCACCAACTCGAGCTTCGACCGCCTGCGGGTGCGCACCGCGACCGGCAACATGCTCTTCACCGGCTGTACTTCGCATCAAATCCAGGCGACCAGCAGCTACGGCTCGATCGTCTACGACAACGGCGACTTCCAGCCCGGTTTGGCGCGCTTCGAAACCGAACACGGCAACGTCGCGCTGGGCGTGCGGGGCGGGGCGCAGATCGGCGCGCATAGCAGCTCGGGGCATGTGATTTCGAGTTTCCACAACGAAGCGCAAGTGCAGGGCGATCCTACGACCCAACAGGCGACGGTGGGCGGCGGCGGACCGGTGGTCACGGCAACCTCGAAGAACGGCTCGGTCTATATCTACAGCGGGTCGATGAGCGATCACCCGCGCGTGGAACAAGAACTCAACGGCAGCTTGCGCTTGCCGGTGGATACGCTCGGGCCCCAAGAAGCTCCGCCGCAACGCCAGCCGCCTCCGCGTACCCACCCGCCCACGCACGCCGAACGGCCGCATTCGCAACCGCCGCTCGCCCGCGGACGGGCGCTTTAGCTCGCGGCTGCGACCTCGGTCTCTAGATCCAGCGTCAACCCGTCGTAGGCGGCAATTGCGCGCAGACCGAGTTCGTCTTCGAGATCTTGCGCGAGGCGATGCGGATCGGCTTCCAGCATCTTGGTGCCGAAATGCTGAAAAACGGCGACCTTCGGCCGCACGTGCGCGACGACGCGGCGAGCATCGTTCCAGGTGAGGTGATCGACGTCCATCGCATCGCGAAAGCGCAAGACGTTGACGACCAGAACGTCGGGGCGGTGACGCGCATAGTCCGCGGCTAGCCCGTCAAAGTAACGCCCGCAGGGTAGATAAGCCACGCGCAACCCATCGTGCTCGAAGTGCAGACCCTGGGTCTGAACGGCGTGCACGTGCGCGATCGAGGTCCGCAAGGCGACGCTGCCGATCCGGTACGGCCCACTGGCCGGCTCGAGGCGCTCGACGCGCTCGACGAAGCGCCGGGCGTACGGCAAGACGACCGCCTCGCTATCGAACGCGTCCGGCGGTGCGAAGATCGCCCCGCGCGGGCGGAATCCTCCCGACGTCATCGCTTCGATCACGGCGTTGACGTCGGCTGAATGATCGAGATGCTTGTGCGAGAGTACGATCGCGTCGAGCTCGCGCGGATTGCACGGCGGAACGTGCGAGAGCGCGCGCACCAGCGCGCCGGGACCGGGGTCCACGTGAATCTGCGTGTGGTCGCTCCCCCGTCCAAAGCGCATCCACATCCCACCCGATGCACGCAGCTGGCGCGCCACCACGAATCGCGCGCCGCCGGTGCCGAGAAAGAGAACCGAGGCCGGCAGGTTCCCTAACCTAGGACCGGGATCTTTTCGAAGGTGCCGCTGAGCACGCCCGCCGACGGGCGACCCAGCCAGCGCTCGAGCACCGTCGCGTAGACGCTGCGAAAGTCGATCGTGTACCGTACGTTGCCCATGCTCGTCTGGGCAAGGTTGGGCAGGCTTCCGTAGAGGCCTCCTTTGACCCCACCACCGATCATGAAGAGCGGCGACGCCTCGCCGTGGTCGGTGCCGCGGCTGCCGTTCTCCTCGATGCGCCGCCCGAACTCACTGAAGGTCAGCGTGAGCACGCGCCGGTCGTTACCGTGCGCGGACAGATCTTGATAAAAAGCGGCGATCGCATCCGAGAACTGCGCCAGCAGCAGATCCTGCGTCGCCTTTTGACTCACGTGCGTGTCGAAGGAACCGTGCTGAACGTAGATCACCTTCGTTCCAAGGTTGCTCCCCACGATCTGCGCCGCTAGGGCGAGGCTCCGCCCGAGCGCCGTCGATGGATAGGAAGCCTGTGTCTTGTAACCGGCAATCAGCTGCGGCAGCTCCTCCGAGCTGCGCTGCGCGTGGTCTTCGATCTCCATGACGTGGGCGAGATAGGGCGAGTCGAACGGCATCTGCTGGCCTTGCGCCCCTTGCGTGAAGGCTTTGCGCGTTTGAGCGTCGCGGTCGACGATCATTGAGTACTGCCCGACGGCCGGAATCGCCGGAATATCGGTGCGATTTGAGAAGAGCGCCTCCGGCAGAACCTGCGAAACGGCGACGCCGTTGAAGAGATTCTGCGCTGGAAGACCCGCTTCGTCGAAGTAGCGGCCCAGCCAGCCGGTGTGTTCGTAGCGATCGGGCGCTGCCGTTTGCCAAATCTCGGTTGAACGGAAGTGCGAATGGTCGGGGTTGGGATAGCCGACGCCCTGAACGATCGCCACCGCTCCTTTGTCGTACATCGCTTTGAACGACTTCATCCCTGGATTCAGTCCAACGTGCGGGTCGATCGCGAGCACGTCGTTGGGCGCGACGGCCAGCGACGGGCGAAGCTGGTAGTACTGCGGATCGCCGTGCGGCACAACGCAGTTCAACCCGTCGTTTCCGCCAAAAAGGTTGATGAGAACCAGGCAGCGGTTTTGGCTCCCGGGCAGGCCGGGCAGCGGCGTCTCGGCCAGCGCCCGCGCGAAGATGTGCTCGCCGTTTGCGACGACCGTTAATCCGGAGACCGTTCCTAGCAGAAAGTTGAGTCGTTTCATGTGTCGTCCTGAGCCTGTCGAAGGATCAATTCAGCTGATAAGCGGGCATCGCCATCGCCAGATAGGCTGCGCCGCTGATGCGCTGCCCGTAGTTCTCCGTGGAAAGCGCCGCCAGCGCGGCACTTCCGGCTCCGCTGAGATAGCCGTCAAGCTCGTAGAGCGCTGCCGGCGCGGCGTCGCCCTGCAGGATCGTCGTCACCAACGTTTGCGACGCGACCCGCGTCTGCACGGGCAGCTTTTCGAGCCACGACGACTGCGTGAGCGTCTGCGAGTTGAGCAGCTGCGTCAGGAAGTTCTGTCGAGCGATCATCGTCCCGCTGGTCAGCCAGTTCTGTCCGCCGGGCCAACCCGCGACGTTGGGCGGGTTGAAGAGCTCCTGCCCCATCTGATGCAGCGCCGGCAATGCGATTTCGTCGACTTGCGACAGCCCCAGCACCTTGTAGCTACCAACCGTGAATTCGACCGGACTCTTGACGAGCGCCCGATAGGCGCGCGTGCTATAGAAGACGTTGCTGCGCAGGATCGCCGAGACGACCGGCGCGAGCTCGAAATCGTGCTTACGTAACAGCGCCGCGACGCCGTCGACGAGCTCGGATTCGGGATTGTTGTAGACGAACCAGCTAAGCAGGCTGGCAGCAAAGAAACGCGCACACGCCGGCTGCGCAAAGATGATGTTGACGATGTCGTCGCCGGTAAAGTTACCGGTCTGCCCGAGAAACGTCTTGGCACCGTTGTCGTGCAGCTGCGGATCGAAGGTGGCTTGGGCCGAGCGTCGATCGACGCGCCAACCGGTCCAGGCCCGCGCGGACTCACGCACGTCATCTTCGGTATAGTGGTCGACGCCGAGCGTGAAGAGTTCCATCAGTTCTCGCGCATAGTTCTCGTTGGGGTGCGCGGCGACGTTCTGCGCGCCGTTGAGATAGATGAGCATCGCCGGATCGTTCGAGACCTGGCGCGTGAGCTCGCGTAGGTTACCGAGCGCATAGCGGCGGAACAGTGCGTTCTGATTGTATGTGATCTGCGGGAAACGCAGCGTGTAGTGCGACGTAAAGTGTCCGTGGAAGTAGAGCGTCATCTTCTCTTGTAGCGGAGCCTGCGACGAGAGCATGCGATTCAGCCACCACAGCTGGAGCGCCAGCAGTGCCTGGCGAGCCTCTCGCCTGACGATCTTCGCGCGCTTCATTGGCGGCCGCCCGTCCATCGCGGACATCGGTTGGGGAGCCCCCACGTCGTAGATTTCCTCCGGCGGCGTAATCGAGCCGGTCGACGGAAAGCGTACGAGCGATTCCACTGCATCGTTTACCGACAGCGCCGCATAACGGCTTACGTCGTCGGGCGATCCTCCAAAGCCGGCGCGTCGAAGCAGATGCGCCGCCAAACGCTCGTCGAGTTGACCGCGGTAAGGCTGTAGCGCCGTGGCGAGATCGAGTTGACCCCGCGGGCGTGTAAGGCCGGCGAAGTCGGTCTGGGCAGCCATGTCCCGCCTATTCTAGCATCCGGCGCGGATTAGCCCTCGCGTCGGCCCGACTATCTAACCGGGATCTAAACCTCTAACCGGTCTCTAAGAGTGTGGCGGCGAATGGCGCTGCCGATGGCAGTTTTGGAATCGCGGCTCGATCGCCATTCCGCAAGCTTCGCTGCGAACGCGGCACGGATGGAGCGCTTGGTGACCGAGTTGCGCGAACGCCTGGCCGCAGTGCGCGCCGGCGGCGGAGCGGAAGCGGTCGAGAAGCATCGCAGCCGCAACAAGCTCCCGGCTCGAGAACGAGTCGATCTGCTCGTCGATCCGGCCTCCGACTTCCTCGAGCTGTCGGCGCTGGCGGCCTTCGACATGTACCAAAATGACTCGCCGGCCGCCGGAATCATCACCGGCGTCGGTATCGTCGAGGGACAGCATTGCGTCATCGTCGCCAACGATGCGACGGTTAAAGGCGGGACGTACTACCCGATGACCGTGAAGAAGCATCTGCGCGCACAGGAGATCGCGGAGCAGAACCATCTTCCGTGTATCTACCTCGTCGATTCGGGCGGCGCGTTCCTACCGCTGCAAGCCGACGTCTTTCCCGACCGCGATCACTTCGGGCGCATTTTCTACAATCAAGCGCGCATGTCGAGCAAGCGCATCGCACAAATCGCGGCGGTGATGGGTTCGTGTACCGCCGGAGGCGCCTACGTGCCGGCAATGAGCGACGAAACGGTCATCGTGAAGGGCGAGGGCACGATCTTTCTCGGCGGTCCGCCGCTGGTGAAGGCGGCAACCGGGGAAGAGGTGACCGCGGAGGATCTGGGCGGCGCCGACGTCCACACGCGCATCTCGGGCGTCGCCGATCACTTCGCCAACGACGATCGGCAAGCGCTCGCGATCGTGCGCGAAATCGTCCGCAACCTTCACCTCGAGCTGCCGCAACAGTGGGACAAGATCGAAGCGCGACCTCCCAAGTACGATCCGCGCGACGTCTACGGCATCATTCCGGCCGACAGCCGGACCGGCTACGACGTGCGCGAAGTGATCGCGCGCCTGGTCGATGCGTCGGAGTTTCACGAGTTCAAGGCGCGCTACGGCACCACGCTGGTTTGCGGTTTTGCGCACATCGAGGGGCACCCGATCGGCATACTTGCCAATAACGGCATCCTCTTCAGCGAGAGCGCGCTCAAGGGCACGCACTTCATCGAGCTCTGCGCGCAGCGCGGCACGCCGTTGCTCTTCTTACAGAACATCACCGGGTTCATGGTCGGCAAGGAGTACGAGAATCGCGGTATCGCCAAGGACGGAGCCAAGCTGGTGACCGCCGTCGCCTGTGCCGAGGTGCCGAAGTTCACCGTCGTGATCGGCGGCAGTTTCGGTGCCGGCAACTACGGCATGGCCGGGCGCGCCTACGCACCACGTCAGCTGTGGATGTGGCCGAACGCCCGCATCAGCGTGATGGGCGGCCCTCAAGCCGCCAGCGTCCTCTCAACCGTCAAGGGCACGATGACGCCCGAGGAAAAGGCCGCCTTCGAGGCGCCGATTCTCGAGAAGTACGAGCGTGAAGGCAATCCGTACTATTCGACCGCGCGTCTCTGGGACGACGGTATCATCGATCCGCTCGATACCCGCCACGTGATTGCCATCGGACTCGACGCAGCCGCACACGCGCCGCAACCGCGCACGCAGTTCGGCATCTTCCGAATGTAGATCGATAGCCTCAGTTTGGCGGAAACCTGCCGGCGAACAGCGAGAAGTAGCTCGGCCTCACGCTCCACTTGCCGTCGGCATAGCGCAGCGTCGCGCTCGCATGCGTTTTTGTCGGACAGCACAGCGGCGCGTTGGGACCGTAGTACGGGCCGCTTAACGCGATCGCATCGCCGTTAGAGCCGTGAACGATGCTCGCGTTCAGCTCGCATCCATTTCGCACCGAGACGGCCGGAACGACCTGGCCGGCGGCATTGACGGTGAGGACGGCTACGGTCGATGCGCCGCAGTCGGCCGCCATCTCGTGCGACTGCACGACGAGCTGTTGCGTCGCCGGCTGCATCAGCTCGGCGGCACCGACGATCCGCAGCTGCTGCACCGGGAACCAAAGCTTCGCGCCGCCGGCCTGGGTCACGACTGCGAGCGGACCGCCGTCGGCGGGCGATTGGAATTTCAACCGGTACGTTGCCTCGTCGATCGCGTAGATCGAGAGATACCACTGATAGAAGCTGTTGCCGTTCGCGGATCCCACGAGCTTCTTACTCGCCACCGCCCGCCACTGACCGTGCATCGCCTCGCCGTTCAAATAGACCAGCTGGCTTTGGACGGCGCTTCCCGGCGGCGCCGGCGAAAACGTGACGTGCGCGGGCTCTTCCGGCGCCGCCGGAAGGAGCCCCGCGATTACAAACGTCGCCGACGCCAGCAACGCCTCGAATGGGCGCATGCGCGATTGATTCGGCCTAGATGCCCGCGTACCATTCGTAGCCGTCGTCTTCCCAATAGCCGCCGTTGCCGGCGCCGATGTTGGCGAAGCTGCCGACGAGCTCGATTCGCGCGATCCACTTGGCGCTCTTGTAGCCGAGCTGCGTCGGCACGCGCAGCCGCACCGGCGCGCCGTGATCGGGGTCGAGCGCCGCATCGTTCAGGCGCAGTGCGAGCAGCGCCTGCGGATGACGCGCCTGATGCAAATCCAAACTCTCGTAGTAGAGGTGACCGTAGCCGTCGTTGTCCATGCAGTGGAAGACGACGTAGCGGGCGCCATCGCGCGGGCCGACGGCGTCGAGAAGCTCGCCCAGTCGTACGCCGCTCCACTTTCCGATCGCGCTCCAGCCCTCAACGCAATCGTGGCGCGTAATCTGCGTCGTTTGCGGCATGGCATGCAACTGCGCGAGCGAAAACGCCCGCCGCTGGTCTACGGCTCCGTCGACCACCAGGCGATAGGCGACGAAGTTTCCCGCCACGAGGTCCATATAGCGCGCATCGGACGGTGTCGCGAAGCCGTTGACGCGGAAATGGCGGTCGACATCGTGCTCGCGATACTCGCGAGCCAAGCCACGCGTTCCGATGACGAGGTGGTCGAGCCCCTCGGCCGACGCAAGCGTCCGGCGAACGGCGCCGCTCGAGTTGAGGGCCGAGCTGATCGGTCCGCAGCCAGTCAGCGCCGCCGAAATCGCCGACGCCACGAAGAGTTTACGTTTCATACCAGCCAGTGATCATCGAGCGCATTTGATTAGCGAAGCCTTGCGTCGCAACCTGGAACGTGTGCACCAAGAAGAATGCGAGCAGCAGCAGCATGCCGGCGAAGTGCCAAAGTCGCGCAAACTGCCGTCCGCCGAAGACCGCCGTCAGCGGGTTGGCGATGGCGTCGATGCCGGGCGAAAGCGCGAGTCCCGTCAAGACGATCAGCGGAGCGATGATGAACATCACACCAGTATAGGCCGCTTTCTGCAAAGGATTGTAGATGCCGTGCGGCGGCGGTTCTTTGCGCAGCTTCAAATAGTACGCCTGCATCGGCCAGAGTTTCGAGAGGTCGCTGGGCCGCAGGATCATCTCGCGCAAGTTGCCTTTGATCGCGGTCGAAATGAGCCAGGCAAGCGCGCACAGCACCGCGACCCAAGCGAAGAACAGATGCCACCGGCGCCCATCGGCAAGAGCTTGATAGCCCGGGATCGTTGCCCACGCCGGGAAGGCGTGCGGGCCGCTCGAGCCCATCCCGTCCTCGGTCCAGCCAAGCCAACCCGTCGTGACGAAGGTATGACCGAAGAGCGTCGTCGTCCCGACGCCGTAGGACGGAGATCCGATCGCGAGCACGCGCCGGGCCGGGTCGCTCTTGTCGGAGGCGTCCAGGTTCGGCGACGCATTGAAGATTTGTAAGCCGCTTCCGACCAGCACGGCGAAGGCGACCACCCACACCCAGTGGCTGGCGCGCGTGAGCAGGGCGTAGCGGTAAACGGCTTTCATCTTCATGAGTATAACGCCTGCGAGGCTCGCTCGGATGAAAGCTCGAACGGCTTTCCGACATGGCCGAGAGCATCACCCTCGCCGTAAGCGGCGGCGTCGCCCGCGTCACGCTCGCGCGTCCCAAGGTCCGCAACGCCTTCAATGCGGAGCTGATCGCGCAGCTGCACGAGCTCTTCGCCCGCATCACGGCCGCCGACGACGTGCGTGCAGTCGTCTTGGCCGGCGAAGGCAGCGTCTTCTGCGGGGGCGCCGATATCAACTGGATGCGCGAATCGCTCGATCTCGATCTCGAAACCAACGTGCGCGACGCCGAGGCGATGAGCGATATGTTCCGGGCGATCGACAACTGCCCCAAGCCGGTCATCGGCCGCATCCACGGCGCCGCGTTGGGCGGCGGCGCCGGACTGGTTGCGGTCTGCGACATCGCGGTCGCGAGCGATGAAACGATCTTCGGTTTCACCGAGGTCAAGCTCGGCATCATTCCGGCGGTCATTTCGCCCTTCGTGATTGCCAAGATCGGTGCTTCGCAGGCACGCGCGCTCTTTCTAACCGGCCAGCGCTTTGACGCGGCGGTCGCCAGGCAAATCGGCCTCGTGCACGAGGTGGTATTGGCCGACGACCTCGACGCAGCCATCCACCGGTACGTCGGCGAGATCCGGAGCGCGGGCCCGCACGCGGTTGGCGAAGCCAAACTCTTGGTACGACGCGTTCTCGATGCGTCCTACGAAGAGTCGCGCGCGATTACCGCGCGCGCAATCGCACGACAACGCATCAGCGCCGAGGGTCAAGAAGGCCTGCGCGCGTTTCTCGAACATCGCAAACCCGCGTTCGACGAAACCGATCCGGCAATATGATCGAGCGCCTCCTGATCGCCAATCGCGGCGAGATTGCCGTGCGGATTGCGCGCGCAGCGCGCGAGATGGGCATCGTGCCGCTGGGGGTCTACTCGGAGGCCGACGCGCAGGCGTATCACCTGGAGTTCGTCGACGAGGCGCGCTGCATCGGTCCGGCGCCCGCGCCGCAATCCTATCTCAACCCCGACGCGATCCTGGCCGCAGCCGCAGCGATGAATGCCGATGCACTTCACCCCGGCTACGGTTTTCTCTCGGAGCGCGCG
>JASHXG010000111.1 GCA_030043675.1 Vulcanimicrobiota bacterium | reverse complement strand
GGGCATCGTGGAGCACCTCGCGCCGCACCGCTTGGCGCGCTATGCGCGTGACGTCGCGTCGGACTTTCACCAGTTCTACACCGAGTGCAAGATCCTCGCGGACCAGCGCGAGACGCGACTTGCGCGCTTGGCGCTCAGCCTCGCGGCCAAGAACGTGCTCGCGCACACGCTGGCGCTGGCCGGCGTGAGCGCGCCGGACTCGATGTAACCCGCGGGGCGCTGACGCGTGGCGGGCATTCTGGCAGCGTTTTGGCTGCTCGGCCTCTATGCCGCGGCCCCGGCGCTGCGCACCGGCGCGCGCTACGCCTTCGTCGACCGTTTACGCGACGCGCTGATTCTCGGCGTCGCAATTCCTGCGCTGCTCGCCCTGGTCCATTTGCTCTATCCGTTGACTTGTTGGCTGGCGCTCGCATTGGCGCTCCTCGTCGCGATCCGGCGCCCGGCGCCCAACAAGAACGACGAGCCCGTACCCTACGTGCTGATCGCCGTGCTGGCGATCGTGACGTGGCCGCAACTCATCCGCCCGCTACTCGATGGCGATTCGCTCTCCTACCATCTGCCCAACGCGGCATCGTGGGTACAGGCGCACTCGCTTTGGACGACGGCGACGCGGTACTGGTGGTATCCGCCGGCCTCCGAGCTCTTCGCTAGCGGACTCTACGCCACGAGCGGACCGTTTGCTCTCGGGTGGAGCGGCTTGGGCGCGCTGATGCTGCTGGGTTTTCGGATCGCGGAATGGGCACGAGAAGAGTTCGCAGCTTCACCGTTGCTCGCGGACTCGCTGGCGGCCGCGACCGTGACCGCATTCCCGCTGGCCATTCAGGCCGGAACGCTTCAGAACGACGTATGGCTGGCTGCATTCTGGCTGGAGACGCTGTGGCTGATCGGCCGCGAGGACGCAGCTGCGGCGCGCGCGGTTGCTGTAACGGCGCTGATCAAGCCACAGGGATGGCTCTTCGCCGCAGTCGCGCTCGTCGCTTCGAAGGCGCCGCCGCGCGTCTGGCTCGCAGCCGGCGGCGCGGTGGCACTGTGGATTTTGCGCGATGCGATCCTTTGGCAAGGCTCTACCGTTCCTCCGGCGAGCACGGCGTACGCGGGAACGCTGGCGTCGACGATCGTGGCGCACGGAGCGCCGGCGCTGGCGCTCCTGATCGCCGTCTCGCTGCGGATCTCGCCGTTCGTCTTGTTGGCACTCGGCTGCGCCGCCGTGGGTCCGCTCCTCGCGCGCTCGCGCGCGCGATTGGGTTGGGTGGGGCTCGCGGCAATCGTCTTGTTTGCGGTGATGCCGTTCGGCTATTCGAGCAATGTGGCGCAGCTCGCGACCGGCGCGTCGCTGCGGTTCGGCATTCCGGCGATCGCCGTCGGCGCGTTGCTCGTGGCGCTCATCGCGCCTCGCGCTCCGGTTCTGGCCGAAGTATTGCTCTGCGCGTCGACCATTTTCGGGGTATGGGTCGTGTCGGCGGTGTTCTGGAACGACGCCTCGACACGCGGCGCCGTCCCGATCGGGTTGCTCGTCGTGGCGATAGCAGCGGCGGCGCGCTTCACTCGCACCGCCTGGCCGAACGCGATCCTGGCCGCGCTTGCGATCGTCGCGACGACGCACCTCGCCGCCCGCCACCCCGTCGATTACTACGCCGATGCGCTGCGCGCCGACGGCCGGGCGAGCGGCGTTTACCGGTGGATCCTGAAGACGCGCCCGCCGGCGATCGGCGGCTGGGGTCTGCGCCTCGGCGTGGTGAACGTGCTCTCGCCGCGAACGCGCACCCTCGACCTCCTCGACACGGCGCCGTGCCAAATGGCTCGCGTCAATCATGCGCTCCTGGTCGCCGTGGCGGAGAACGATCGCAGCATCGCGGCCAATGGGCAGCGCCTCGCCACTGCCCGCGCGTGCGGCATCGTCCTCTATGACGACGGCATCGCGGTCGTCGCGCTGCCTGCGAGCCTGCGCTAGATTGCTCTAACTCCGATCCAGTTGCGTGGTGATCCAGGGCGCCATGAAGTAGCGCCAGAGAATTTTGATCAGTGCGGCTGCCGGGATGCCGAGGAGCAAGCCCGGAATGCCGAACAGCTCGCCGCCGGCGAAAACCGCGAACATCGCGCCGATCGGCGAGACTCCAACCGATTCGCCCATGATCTTCGGCACGAGTACGTTGTCGCTTATGCGCGCCATGCCGAACATGATCACCTGCACCCAGATGATCATCCAGAGTCCTTGCGGCGCGCACATCGGAATGGCGATGACCTCGGCGATCAGCATCCCGATCACCGGAATCGCGTATGCGACCCCGGAGATGAGGCCCAGAATCAGCGAAAACTTGAAGCCGATGATCGCGCTCAAAGCCGCGATGACGGCGCCGGTGATCGCGCTCACGATGACCTGCCCGGAGATGTAGCTTCCGAAGACATCCGTCACTTCCGACGCCAGCTGACGCGCGGTTGCGCGTTTGCGCTGCGGAAACATCGAGGCGAAGCCTTCGACGATCTGTGTGTCGTTGAGCAGGAAAAAGAACGAGAGAACGATCGACGAGAAGGCGATGAAGAATGCGGTCGCGGTGTTGACGGCGATGGCACCGAGCGAAGCAACGGCACCGGTGACGACGTTCGCCAGCTGCGCGCCGCCGATCTTTCCGATGTTGAACCCGTTGGCCGGCAGGTTCAGCGTCGGAAAACGCCGCTCGAGGGAGCTTTCGAAGCTGCTGACCCAACCCTGGACGGTTGTGGCGTAGCCGGGAATGTTCGCCACCAGGAGCTGTGTTTGTTCGATCGTCAGCGGTATGACGATCACCAAGAAGACCGCAACGACGATCAGCAGTCCGAAGAAGACGATCGAGATCGCGAGCGGCTTGGGCATGCGCCGCTCGAGGCGGCGCGCGATCGGGCCTACGCCGAACGCGATGAACGCTGCGATCACGAAGATAGAAATCGTTTTGGGTATGTGATAGGCGAACCACAGCGCAACAATGGCGAGCACCACGCCCGCCGCCAGCCAGCCGACGCGGCGCCAAGCGCCCGAACCTAGAGCGGTTTGCATAGCAGACGCCGCTCGGTCAGATAGCCGTGGTCGTCGTAGAGCGCCCGGGCCGCGGCGTTCTCGTCGGTCACCATCAGAGACATATACGGTAA
>JASHXG010000110.1 GCA_030043675.1 Vulcanimicrobiota bacterium | reverse complement strand
AGCGGACAACTTTCGATGCCGATCGCCGATGGAGTCGCGCAGACGACCGTGCAAACGACGCAGGAACTCGGGGGCGTCGACTTCGGCCCGTGCACTAGCGAAGAGCCCTGACTACCTCCGCGGTTGCATCCCGCCACTTATCGTCACCTGAACCGGGGCCGAAGCGATGCCGTTCGCAACGACGACCAAGCTGCTCGCGCCGCTGCCGATGCTCGAGGGAACGTCGAACTTGGCGGAGACGACTCGCTGCGAGCCTACCCCCATGTAGCTAAAGCCGTGGGTGCGAGCGTACGCGACGTGACTGCTCGAAGTATTGGTGATCCGCACGAGCGGAAAGTTCGTCGCTTGCTGAACGTCGTCGCCGTACATGTTCGCCTGAGAGAAGCCGTTCAGGCGCCGCCCGGAGATGGTGTACGTGCTCCCCGGAGCGAGCGTGGTCGGCACGGATGTGACTTCCGGGACGAGTCGTTCCGCTGGCTGACGGTGCGAGGTGTAGATTTCGACGTCGCCCGAATAATCCGTTTCTAAAATCTGGCCGGTCGGCAAGAGGAGTAGCCGGATATTGTAGGTCGAGTCGTTCGGCGCGTTGGGCGGTCCGGCGATCGTCTTCAACTTCTTTCCGTTGAAGAGAAAGTAGGTCGCCGGCGCGTTGTAAAGACCTGGGCTTGCCGGGATCATGACGGTCCCGTCGACCAGCAACGCCGACGGACCGTCGGCGACATCGAGCTGCTGGCCGTTGACGATTGGAAACGAGGGGCCCTGCGTCCAGACGCCGGTCTTCGCGTTAAGAACGGCGGTAGCTCCGGTCGCGCCGGCCACGAAGACGGTGTCGTTGGGCCGCAACGTTTGCGGGCCGATCTCAAGCCCGGTGATGAGGTCGACGGGGAGCTCGCCGGCCGATTCCCACTCGTTGGCCTTGCGATTGTAGACCTGCGCGTAGGGCGGATCGCTCACGTTCACGACGAGCACCTCGCCGTTGCGGAGCAGCGTCCAGCCTTCCTCGCTGTTGGAGTCCTGCTTTCCGTTCCCGGGACCCGACTGCGTCCAGGTCAGCTTCTTTTCGTCTAAGAGCGCCTGGACGCTGCTGCAGCAGTTTCCGAGCATGTACGTTCCGTTGGTGAGGACGACGCTCTGGCCGTCTCCGATCTGGGTCCAGCCGCTCGGCGGCGGCACCGATTTCCAGGTGTTGGCAACCGGGTCGTAAATCGCGCCTAGGTTCGATTCGGTCGAGACGCAGAAGTTGTACTCCCCCCCGTTGATGATGACTTTGCCGTCGCGCAGAACCGCAGAGGCGAAATACAACGGCGCGTAACCCGAGGGCAGCGAAATTGCCTGCGACCACGTGCCGGTCTGGTAGTTGCCGTTTTCGTCCGGCGTTAACCGGAACCAGTTCGTGGTGCAAACGTCCTCTACCAAGATCGTCCCGTCGGTGAGCAGCAGCTCCGTGCCGGCGCCCTCGGCGAACGGTGGAGACGCGGCGAGTTCTTGCCAGCCGGCGGCTAGCGCGCGCGCGCGCTCTCGGCCCGTAACCGCATGGTGCCGCGGCGGCGGATACGGCGGCGTACGCATGTAGTGAAAGAGTGTAGCGTGCGCGCCGCCGCCGAGTGACGATGCAGAGCCTGCGGGCGCGCCTGCGCTCGACGGAGCTCCGCCGCCCGCGCTGCATCCCGCGACGAGCAAAGCAAACGCCAACGACGAGCAAAAACTACGCATCGTACACAAGCTCCCGAGAAGTCGCGTTACAGGGCCGTCGATCGAGTCAGCGCTTCTTGCGGCCGGCCTTCTTTGCCGCTGCCTTTCGCGCAGCGGGTTTTGCTGCAGCCTTCTTCGCCTTCCGAGCCGCGCCGGCACGAGAGCCGCGCTTTGACATAACTGCTTCTTTGAGCGCTTTCGCCGGAAGAAACTTAAAGACGCGCTTTGCCGGCACTTTTACTTGCTCGCCGGTCGCGGGATTGCGGGCCATGCGTGCGGCACGGTCTCGAACCTTGAACTGACCGAAGCCAGGGATCTTGACCGCCTCACCTGCCGTGACCGCTGCCTGAATGTCTTCGAAGAGGCCGTCGACCAAGATCACGGCATCCTTGCGAGTGAGCCCTTCGACTCGGTCGACCGCCAGGCGCACTAAATCTACTTTGTTCATCGGTTCCTTTCATGTGAAAAAAGCAGCGCCAAGGTATGCGATATCGCTTCGCGCGCTGCTTCCTACGAAATGATGATGGACTCCTTGTCGATAAGCAAGAGTCCCATGCTGGGCGATGGCATGACCTTCCATCCGGGACCGCTATGCGGTGAGCTCGACGTTCCCGGCGACAAGTCGATATCGCACCGTGCCCTAATCGCAGGGGCATTCGGCGGCGCGCTGCTGCGCATCACCAATCTGAATCCCGGCCGCGACGTCCGCGCCACGCGGGAGGCATTGATCGCGCTGGGCGTCCGGATCGCGGCCGACGGCCGGGAAACGACCGTCCGGGGCGGTGCGCTGCGAGAACCCGCGGGCGTCCTCGACTGCATGAACTCGGGCTCCACCGCGCGGATGCTGCTCGGCGTCTGTGCCGGAGCCGGCGTGCACGCGGGTTTCGATGGAGACCGCTCCCTGCGGCAGCGCCCGATGGAACCGGTTGCCGCTCAACTGCGGGCCTTTGGTGCGCGCATCGATACGACCGAAGGCCACCTGCCCGTGAAGTGCCGTGGCACTCCCGAGATTCAGACGCGTCGTTTCATCCTGCTCTCCCCCTCGGCACAGGTGAAATCCGCGCTGCTCTTCGCCGGGCTCTTTGCGGGGGTCCCGGTGCGGGTCGACGGGGATCGCGGCTCGCGCGCCCACACCGAGCGGCTCTTAAGGTACCTCGGTCTTGCCGTCGAGTGGGACGGCCGCTCGATCACCCTCGCGCCCGGGAGCGGCCGGCAAAGCCGCGAGTCGAGGATCGAGGTGGCGGGGGACTTCTCGGCTGCGGCCTTCTTCATCACCGCCGCCGCCGTCACGCCGCGCAGCTCGATCGTGATCCGCAGGGCTGGTGTTAATCCCACCCGCACGGGGCTGCTCGATGTCCTCAGGGAGATGGGGGCGCGTATCGAGTTGCGCAACGAACGAAGCGTCTCCGGCGAGCCGGTCGCCGACATCGGCGTGACCTATGCACCATTGCATGCGACCGCGGTTGGTCCCGAGCTCGCGCTTCGCGCGATCGACGAGATCCCCCTGATTGCCATCGCGGCGGCGTTTGCCGACGGATCGACCACGATCTCGGGCATTGGCGAACTGCGCACCAAGGAATCCGACCGCATCGCTGCGATCGAGCGGCTGCTCCAAGCCGTCTCGATCGAAGCTCAGGTACAGACTGCCGGTTTAACGATTCGCGGCGGCAAGCCGTCGCCGCCGCAAGCGACGATTGCGACGGATGACGACCATCGGATCGCGATGGCGGGGGCGGTGTTGGGATGTGCTGCCGGACCGCTCACGATTGATAGCGGGCAGAGCGTCGACGTCAGTTTTCCGGGATTCGCGCAGGCGCTCGAGACGTTGCAGAGCGAGCGCGTCTAGGCCGCCGAATCCGACGCCTTGGAAGCGGGCTTCGACTCGCCTTTCGATTCTTTGGCAGGCGCCGCTTTCGAGTCAGCTTCGGCCTTCGCCGGCTCGACCTTCGTGTTGCTGCGCGAGGCGCGCGAATCGGTTACGTAAAAGCCCGAGCCTTTAAAGAGGACCGGTGCGGCGCTGAAGACGCGTCGCAGGGGCGCGCCGCATTGGGGGCACGGCCGATCGTAGCTCTCGTCGAAGCCGTGGCGGACTTCCACGGTGTGGCCGCACTTCGTGCAGCTGTAGTCATAGAGCGGCATGGCTAGGAGTATAGCTTAGCTAGCACTCTCGGTCAATGACTGCTAGCCGTGCTGCGCCGGCTGCTCAGAAGTCGGCCAGGATCGCGTCATCGCGACGATATTCGACTAAGCCCTTAAAGTGGACGAGCGAATCGTCGAGGGCGTTGGCGACGCGGCGTCCGCGCTGCCAGCGGTCAAGCAGGCTGCCGATGCGTCCATGGTAGGCCGGATAGGAGAGCTGCACGTGAACGCGCGAGCACGAAGTTCGCCGTTCAACGCGAAAGTCGAGGCGCCGTCGCAGCGAGTACGCGCCTACGAGCGACAAGTGGTAGTTGGTGATGAACGCATCGACTTCGTAGAGCTCTTCTTCGTCGCCGGGCAGCCAAGAGCGCACGATCACCTCGCTCCCGAGCATCAGCGGCTCCGATGCGGCGCGACGCGCACTATGCAGGAACGACAGCCAGACCGGCCATTTTTCAAC